>DKWR01000038.1:30691-47907 GCA_002491825.1 Ruminococcaceae bacterium UBA7147 | reverse complement strand
AGGCTCTGTTGCAGGCTCTGTTGTCTCGGGTTCTGTTGCAGGCTCTGTTGTAGCGGGCTCGGGATCAACGCCGAGTAAATCTGCAACAGTTGTGAGGGGAGCAATTAAAGGATATGTTACGGGATCAGCAAGCTGCTCTGCATAGTCAGAAGCATACTGAGCATAAACAGCTTCAGGAGTAACACCGAGTTCAGAGCAGAGATATGTTAATTTTTCGGGAGTTACTACACCCTCAACACTTTCAGCGTTCTTTACTGCCCAAGAAGCAATATACTGAGCTATCTTCTGCTCTTTCGGCTGATATACGGGGAAGTACTTACCAACGATTTTACCTGTTGAAGTAATAGCTGCCATTGCGCCGTACTTATCAGAATTGTTCTTCCAAGCACCTTCAAAATCAAGCAACTGTGAATTTTCAGTATTCTCAACCATTTCGCCTGTTACATATACTGTGTCACCAAGACAATCTTTACCTAAAGTAATGTTGCTTGTCTGGTGAATACCTTTTTCGGTATCAACAGTTGAGAAAAGAAGAGCATAGTCAGCACCGTCTTCAATTGTGCCAAGTTTTGAAGTATCGAAGTAGTAAAGACCTGTTGCAGAGTCCTTTTTGCAAAGCTCTGACTTTGACTGCCAGGATGTTACTGTAAGAGGAGTTCCTCCGTATACATTATAAACGTGGCAGTAAACAGTCTTTGTTGTTCCCCATGACTCGAGTGTGGGAACTTCGAAATAAACTTTTGTTTCACCATCAGCTGCTGATGCAGAACAAATTGAAAAACCTGCAAAACAGGAAGCTGCCATTGTTACTGAAAGAGCAAGGCTGATGATTTTGGATGATTTTTTCATCGCTAATTCCTCCTTTTTGATTACTCATAATTTGAGTAATTACATTATATATCAAATTGATTATTTTTACAAGTACTTTTTAGGAATTATGGTATATTTTTTTAACTTTTTTCTAAATCAGGAAAAATCAAGATATTATGTAATTTTCTACTTCCATAATTTTGTAATTCGGCTTTTTATTATTTTAAATTAATAAATAAAGAAATATATTAAAACAAAACAGTTGATTTATCTTTTAAAATATAGTATGATATTATAGATAAAATATAAAGGAGGTATCACAGTTGGACGAAAACAAGGATTTTCTTACTTCTGAAACAGAAGGCGAAAACAACATAAATTCCGACGCAGATACAACAACTAACGAAAGTACTCAGGAAAGCTTTTCCGGAGCATTCAGCGATGAAATTGCCGAAACACAGACAGACTCTACACCGGAAGTTGCTCCTGTTGACTACAGTGCAAGCGCTCCCGTTGCTGTTAAAAAGAAGAAAAGCTTTATCCAACTTCCTATTATTATTTCACTTGCTATTCTTATTCTTGTTGCACTTGGATTTTTAGTATTCAAGATATTCTTCAACACAAGCGTTGTAGGAACATGGACTGTTAAAGATTCAGCTACAGCAGATGAGGCTACAACCGCTACTTCTGATGAAGCTGCAAAGAATTACTACACCTTTGAGGACGACGGTACTGCTTCAATCCATCTTGGTACTATGAAAATGGTTGGTACATATTCACTTGAAGAAAAAGACGGTACAAGAACTATTGACATAAGTATCCCCTCTGCTCTTGAGGGCACATTTGAGTACAAAGTTGCAGGTAACGAGATTGCAGGCAGAACACTTACTCTTACGGATACCTATTACGGTCAGAGCATTGACCTTGAAAGCACAAAGCTTGTTATTCCCGAGATAAAGCCCGACGCTGACTTTAAGCCAAGCGAAAAGCTCACAGGCAAATGGACTTATGACGACGGATATTACAAGATGAGTTACGAGCTTCGAGAGGACGGTACGTCTACTGTCAGCCAGTCAGATATTCTCTTTGCAGACGGTGTTTACAACTACACTGACAACAAAATTACAATTAAGTATTACACAAATCAAGAGGTTACTATGGAGCTTAATTACGAACTGAAAGACGATTCTATTATCATTGACGGCATTCAGTTTGTAAAAGATACAGGTTCTTCCTCTGACGAATCATAAACAATAAATTAAATTCGTTCAGGCAGCAGCGGTTTTCCGCTGTTGCCTTTTGTGTTTTATAAGGATTGTGACTTTATTTCACTGATTATCAAATGAAAAGAAAACTAATCACGGCTATTCTGCTATCTTTAATTTTCCTCTTTTTTGCTGTAAGCACTGTTTATTCCGAAGCTGAAAGAAATTTGTCTGTTTTTAAGGAATGTAATGAATATTTCACAGACAATAATTCTGACGGCTCCTTTATTTACGGCTGCAATTTCAGCACTCTTTATTCTTCAAGGATTCTGCCCTCATTTAATGTCCGTTACGTAAAAACTGATGGGATAATACGTGCTGTCAGTCACAACGGCAGTTGTTCGTATGCTTTGTATGAAAAAAAGAGAGCGTATTTTATTACTGAACTTAACGCCGCAAACGGTGAATGTTTTACATATTCGTTTGGTAATCTGAAATCAATTGAAAACAGTTCGTTTGCTTTCAGCAACGGCATAGCGTACCTTATCTTTACAGACGATACCTACACTTATGTAAGGTCATATGACAGCAACGGAAAAGCATTAAGAAAATACACATTTGATGAAAACGTTCAAAGGCTTGTAACAAATGATTCCAAGGTCTATGCTCAACTTTACAACGGAGAATTTTACAGACTTGACAAAAGCGGCTCACATTACTGCATCAGCGTCAATATGAGATATGATTTTTGCAATGCAGGCAGTGGTTACATTTACAGCGAAGCAGGTATGCTGTTTTCTCTTTCTGAAAACAGCAGCGAACATATTTTGGGAACAAAGCTTAACTGTATTGTCAAAAGCGAAAACAGGATTGTTTATTCTGATGATTGGACAATAGAATATAACGGAAAGTTTTATAAAAGCAAAAACAAAATCCAAGCATTATTCTTTTATGGAAATAATGTTGCTTTTCTTGATAATAATTTAAATCTGCACACAATTAAACTTTCTGACTTTAAGGAATTTGACAGTGAATTATTTAATAATCACGGCAACGAAAGCAGCAACGGAACCGTCAAAGTTAATTCAGACGGATATATTACAGGTATAAACAGCGGAACAACGGTTACAGATTTCAAAAAACACTTTTCAAATGAAGTAATCATTTATGACAGGGAGGGAAATGAAATAACAAGCGGTAAAATTAAGACCGGCTATCGTACAGTAGTTTCCGACGTTATTTATGAAATTTCAGTTTCGGGAGATATTACGGGTGAAGGTAATGTGAAATCAAACGATGTTTCAGCTCTGATGTCGTATTTTGTGAATAAATCGGATTTGAGCGGTGTGTATCTTAAGTCAGCCGACTTTAACAGCGACGGTAATATTGAAAACAAAGACCTTGTCGGCATAGCACGGAAAGCAGAAAAGTAATCACAGCATAAAAACAAGCCTCCGAGAAATCGGAGGCTTTAATATTAAGCTATATCATAAATTATTGATTTGACTGCGTTTCTACAGTTTCTTTGCCTTTGCTGACAATAATCGTAACATTGGTTCCGTATTCAACAGTGTCGCCCTCTTGGTGGTTTTTGTAACCGATTACTCTGTCCTCTGCAACAGTGTTGCTGTACTGATACTCGGCAGTTGCAAGAAGTCCCTGCTCGGCAATATCAGAAGCGGCTTCGTCGAGCTTTAAGCCCTCAATCTTTGGAAGCTCTCGCATCTGTGGACCTTTGCTGACGGTAATACTTATAAGTATTCCGTCCTCCTGTGTAACCTTTGAGCCTGCGGGAGGATTCTGCGACATAACAGTTCCCTCTTTATACTGGTCACTGTATTCATCAGCGTATGAGCGGTAAACGGTAATTTTTGTGTCACTCTCCGCCTGTTTCATAACGTCATCATAGTTCATTCCTACATAATTCGGAATTGTCGCACCAGTCCACTCGGTGCTTTGAGTAGACTCAACGGTTTCAGAGGTATTTCCTCCGAAAACTCCTGCAAGCGGGTTTTGCATAAGCCAGAAAACACCGGCAATTCCTAAAACTAGAACGGTTATAGCAGCGGAAATAATAACAATTGACGTATGTGACATTCCGTTGCGTCCCTTTTGAGATTTGTCAGCTTTTGAGAGATTCATACTTGCAGTTCTGGAAATTTCCTCCTGAATAGCTTTCGCTGTGTGCGCAACAGAAAGCTGTGAACGAAGCTCGTCAAAATCGGTAATTCTGTTTTCACGCTCAACCTGTAAACCATTTGCAAGTGCCGAAACAACGTGAGGCGGCAGACGCTTGACTGTTGTGGTGCTCATCAAAAGTCTGCTGTCCTTTCGGCGCTCGGGTGCGCTCTTGGGAAGATGTCCCGTTAATGCATAGAAAAGCGTTGAGCAGAAACCGTAAATATCGGTAATATCATCAAGCGGAAAATTATCATCGTACTGCTCGGGTGCAGCCGCACCGGAAAAGAGCTGTGATTTGAGCGGTGTGCCACGCTTGCGCTCATTCTCAGTGGCAAAACCGCTTATTTTGATTTTGCCCGAAGAAGTTATGAAAATATTCTTGGGTGCAATTGCATAGTGACCGACTCCACGCTTGTGAAGTGCCTCAAGCGCAGATATAACGGGCATAAACAACGGACGTGCTATATCCCATTCAAGACTGCCGTTGCTACGCTCAACATATTCTTCAAAAGGAATTAAATCCTCGTTTTCTTCTACCACATATACAGTGTTGTTTTCTTCAAAGATATTATGAACCTTCATCAAAGCAGAAAGGTCACGAAGCTCACACAGAATACGGTAGTAACTAATAAACTCGTCTTTAAGCTTATTGTATGCAAGGCGGTTTTCATAATTGATTCTTATTTCAGTCGAGCCTTCTTCTCTGTTGAAAAGTCCCATAGGCAGGAACTCGCAAATAATGACTACGTCGCCTGTCTGCTTGTCAAAGCTTATATATCGTGTACTTTCACCGTTTGTATCAATACCTGAACCGACAATATACCTGTTTGAAAGGACCGTGCCGTAAGGTAAAAAAGGAGCATGTTGTTTTTCGGAATTATTAAAGCCACATTCAGGACAAATTTTATTATTGCCGATTTCCTGCATACAACCCATACACAATGACATACTATTTTTCAACTCCAAATCACGTTTCAATTTACAAATCGGATTTTAAATCATCTCATTTTTATCAAAAAGAATTATAACACACAATTATTATTCTTTTCAAGATTTATGAGTGTCATTATAATTACAGTTTTGTTATAGAAAAACATAGAAAATCAATTGGTGGAGATAACGGGGCTCGAACCCGTGACCTTTTGACTGCCAGTCAAACACTCTCCCAGCTGAGCTATACCCCCATATAATGCTTGTATATAAAATATTATACACAAGATATGTTAATTTTGCTTATAAAAAAGAATTATATATATTTATATATATTCTTCTTTCAAATTAATTATAAGTATTGCATTTCCGTCATATATTTTTATTTCGGATTTTTCAGATGTAAAAACATTTGATATTCCAAGCGGCACACTGCTTTTCAGGGTGTATCTTTCAAGAGGATATTCAACGCCCTTGTACGAAACACAAACGCTCCCACAGCCGAACGGAAACAAAGAAAATGTCTTGCCGCAATATTCTTCATAGAAATGTTTGCCCTTATTTAGAAGCTCAATACGTTCTTTTTCGGAAAGCAGAACTCCCCTGCCGCCTTTATCGGCAATATATAGAAGTGAAGTGATATTTGCAAAGGTGTGGTCGGTTCTGCCGCCAAGTGCACCAAGCAAAAGGAAGTCGGTAAAGCCTTTTTCAAAGGCAAGGTCAATTGAATGAATTGTATCCGTATCGTCCTTGTGAGGATTGAGCTTTACAATCTCACAGGTCGCTGATATTTTTTCTTTATAAGAATCAAAATCGCCTACAACCAGATTCGGCTCAACACCGGCAAGGCTTGCAAACTCATATCCTCTGTCAGCACAAATTACATAATCATCAGGCTTTACAGCCTGCTTAATAAAATCCGGATTGGTTTCGGGTGAACCCGATATGATTACACAACGCATTTCATTCACCTAATTTCTTTTACCGAATTTTAAATCAGCGCAACTCCCATTCCTTGATGTCCTTTACCTCATTATACATTGCAACATAGTTTTTATGGCGTGACGGCTCAATTTCACCGTCCGCAACAGCTTGCAAAATTCTGCATCCCTTTTCACAGGTATGCGAGCAGGAAGTAAACTGACATTCTCCGAGGTATTTTTCAAATTCGGGGAAGCAGTATTGAAGCTGAGTTTTATCTATCATTTCGTATCTCTGCAAATCAACAGTCGAAAATCCGGGAGTATCAGCCACAAAACAGCCGTCAATTTCAAACAGCTCAACTACCCTTGTTGTGTGCTTTCCTCGTCCGAGCTTTCGGCTGATTTGTCCTGTCTGCAACTCAAGCTCGGGGAAAATACGGTTAATAAGCGTTGACTTGCCTACGCCGCTGTTTCCCGTAAAAGCAGATACCTTGCCTTTCAGAAATTCTTTGAGTTTGTTTACATCCTCGGTATCATCGGGGGAACAGAGAAAAACCGGAAATTCTGAATTGCGATAGATTTCTGCAATCCTCTCGCCCGACTTCAAATCATTTTTAGAAACGACAATTGCAGGAATCATATTGTTGTTTACTGCCGCCGAAGTCATCTTGTCAATTACCGTAAAATTCGGCTCGGGGTCAACGGTTGAACAGACAATAACAAGCGTATCAATATTCGCAAGTGCAGGTCTTTTAAGCTTGTTTATTCTCGGCTTTATTTCTTCAATTGAAGCGAACCCTTCTTCGGGAACGGAAATTACTACTTTGTCGCCGACAACGGGGGAATTTCCGCTTTTGCGAAAACTTCCCCGTGCCTTACATTCATATTCTTTGCCGTCACAGCGAACGTAGTAAAATCCGCCGATTGACTTCATTAATATTCCGTTAAGCGTGCTCATATTCATCAATATGCGTAACCGTTGTCAGCAGGTCCGTTATACTGCGATGGGTCCGTCTGATGCGTAGGCTCCTCAGGATAAGTTTCAGGCTGTGTTTCAGGCTCATACGGAGCTGTAGTTTCAACAACAAAATCGTGAGTTGCTGTTGTAGTTACCGATGAAGTTGAGAAATCAACACTGTATTCACGGTAAGTCTGACCGTTAAGCTGAATAATTACGGTTGATGTACCCGAACCCGTAATTTCAAGAGTGCAGGTTTTGTTGTACATAGGAACAAGCGTTTTTGAATACTGCGGGTCAACTACGCCGTCAACAATTACCGTCATTTCAACGGAAGATTCAGTGTTAGTCGGAAGGTCAACGTAAATGCTGACAGTATTCTTATCGCCCTTGCCGGAGCTTACTGTAAGTGTAACCACAGTTCCTTTTTCAACTTTTCCGTACTGTAAAGGTGACATTCCAAGGACAGTATCTTTAGCCTCCTTGCTGTCATCGTCATACTGCGTTTCAACGGTAAGTCCCAGTTCTTCAATCTGTGACTTTGCTTCGCTCAAGGTAAGTCCCGTTACCGAAGGCAGCTGAACCTGTTCCGGTTTTGCTCCGTTAGCAACGTAAATATATACGGTTGAACCGATAGTTGACTTAACGCCTGCTTTCGGAAAGGTGTCTATTGTATATCCTTTTGGCGTTTTTGTATTTTCAACATAAACGACCTCGGTCATAAAGTTCTTGTCTTTAAGCATCTGTAAAGCTTCTTTTTCGCTGAAATTTGTAACGAAAGGAACTGAAACTTCGGTGTCTGTGCCGTTTACGGTAAGTGTAATTGTCGAGCCTGACTTAACCTTCATTGAACCGCCGGCAGGCTCCTGGTCGAGAATTGCGCCCATTTCCTTTGACTCATCGTACTTGCTCTTGATTTCAAACTGGAAATTGTTCGGATTATTCTCTTTTACTTCAACAAGAGTTTTGCCGATATAGTCGGGAACATCAACGTCCTTTGCCTGAGCAGAGTTGCATCCTCTGAAAACTGCAAGTGCAAAGAAGATTACGCAAACCGCTACAGCCGCAATTAAAATACCCTTAATCGCATAGTAAGAGGGCTTGTGTTCCTTAATAAAGTCATCGTCCTCGGGTTCATCACGGCTTGGTTTCACATCGGAAACAGGTCTTTCAATTACCTTTGTTCTGTCGTTCTTTGTATCCTTGAGCGAATTTACAAATTTTGTCGGCTGATTATCTACAAACGATTTTCCGTAATCAAAAACGATTGACGGATTAAGTCTGAAACGCTCAATGTCGCTCAACATCTCTGCGGCAGAAGTGTAACGTGCCGAAGGCTGCTTCTGCATTGCCTTCATTGTAATCTGCTCAAGACCTATGGGGATTCCCGGATTGACCTCACGGGGACGTTTAGGCGTTGACTGAAGCTGCATAAGCGCAACTGTTACTGCGCTGTCACCGTCAAACGGGAGCTTTCCGGTAAGCATTTCATAAAGCATTACGCCGACTGAATAAATGTCGGTTTTGCCGTCGGTAACATCTCCTCTTGCCTGTTCAGGCGCAATGTAGTGAACAGAGCCTATTGCCTGTTCGGTCATTGTGCGTGTTGCCTTGTCGGAAAAACGTGCAATACCGAAGTCTGTCACCTTGATTGTTCCGTCCTGCAAAAGCATAATGTTCTGTGGCTTGATGTCACGGTGAACAATACCGCACTCGTGAGCGTGCTGTAACGCCTTTAAAATCTGCGTTGCAAGGTGAATGGCATCCTTCCACTCGATTATGCCTTGTCTGTCGATATACTCTTTAAGCGTAATACCGTCTATATATTCCATAACAATGTACTGAATCATATCGCCAAAGCTTACGTCGTAAACCTTTACGATATTGGGATGTGAAAGCATTGCAATAGCTTTAGACTCATTTTTGAATCTGCGAATAAACTCGTCGTTGTTTAAGTATTCATCTTTGAGAATTTTAATTGCAACCTCACGGTCGTCGATTGTGTCGGTACAGCGGTAAACATTTGCCATACCGCCCACGCCGATAAGCTCATGGATTTCATAACGGCCGTCAAGTCTTTTGCCAATATATTTATCCAAAAGATTCACTCCAATCAATTAGTAAATTACTGTTGCAGTAATGTTGTCGCTTCCTCCGCCGTCCTTTGCGCAGTCAACAAGCTTCGAGATAAGTCCCTCTCCACGGTTTTCGTGGCAGATTTTAACCATATCTCCCGTTGATACGCAATTTGAAAGTCCGTCGGTACAAATAAGAAGAATGTCACCGTAGATAAAGTTAGCTTCTATATAATCAAGTCTTACAGAGGGCTTTATGCCGAGCGCTCTTGTAATGAAATTTTTGTTGGGATGATTCTGCGCCTGCTCGTAGGTAAGCTCGCCTCTGCGCACCATTTCCTGTACAACCGAGTGGTCCTCGGTAAGCTGTTTTATCTTACCGCCTCTGATTGCGTATGTACGGCTGTCGCCGACGTGGACAACGTGAACCGTTGTGTCCTTGACAAATACAAACTCACAGGTTGTTCCCATTCCGGCAAGCTCGGGATCGTTTGTTGAAAGCTCAAATATTTTCATATTTGCATTTACAACAATTTCAGCCATAAGCTCGCCGATTTGCTCCTTTGTCATATCGTCCTTATATAAGTCGGTAATTTTGGTGCTTATGTATTCAACGGCTGTTGCACTTGCAATATTTCCGCCGTTTGCACCGCCCATTCCGTCGCATACTACCGCCCAAACACAGCTGGGAGAAATAACTCCGAAGCGAAAGTCATCCTGATTCTGGGTTCGGACAAGTCCGATGTCGCTTTTGCTGAATACTTCCAAGTTATTTACCTCCTTTTAATATATGATTTCGCTTTAGCTGACCGCAGGAAGCGTTGATATCGCTTCCGAGGGTTCGCCTTACAGTTGCCGTAATATTTTTTCCGGCAAGTATATCAATAAAAGACTGCTGTCTTTCTATATTGCTTTTTATGTACCCCGTTCCCTCAACGGTGTTTACCGGAATGAGGTTTACGTGGCAGTTCATACCCGACAGTCGATTTGCAAGCTCTCTTGCGTTTTCGTCGCTGTCGTTTACTCCGCTTATCATTGAATATTCAAAGGTGACACGTCTGCCTGTTGTATCAAAATAATCTCTGCACGACTGCAATAATTCTTCTATGGAATATTTCCTTGCAATCGGCATTGTTTTCTGTCTGATTTCGTCATTCGGTGCGTGAAGTGAAACCGAAAGAGTGATTCCGAGGTGAAGCTTTGCAAGCTCGTAGATTTTCGGAACAATTCCGCAGGTTGATAGTGTAATATGGCGCATACCGATATTTAGTCCGTTATCTGCGGAAACAAGCCTGATGAATTTAATGACATTGTCAAAGTTATCAAGCGGCTCGCCCATTCCCATAAGCACAACGTTTGAAATTCTTATATCCAAATCCCTTTGCGCCGCTTCAATCTGCGCAAGCATTTCCGACGGTGTCAGACTGCGTGAAAATCCGCTTTTGCCCGTTGCGCAAAAGGTACAGCCCATTTTGCAGCCGACCTGCGTTGAAATGCACATTGACCAGCCGTGCTTATAGCTCATAACCACCGCTTCGACACATTCGCCGTCGTTAAAGGAAAAAAGGTACTTTACTGTTTTATCATACCTTGAAACGAGTTTTTTTTCAATAGTTGCAACAGAAATGTAACTACTTGTTTTTAAAAAATCTTTTAAATCTGCCGGAATATTGCGCATATCATCAAAATTTGTCACATTTTTTGAAAGCCACGAGCGAATCTGCTTTGCACGAAACTTCGGAAAGCCGCCATCTGTTATGAAATTTTCAAGCTCTTCATCATTTAAGGATTTAATGTCAACGAGCATTTCATACCTTCTTTCCGAATACTGCAATGTAAAAGCCGTCAGTTCCTGATGTGTGCGGCATAAGCGTAATTTCGTAGTCGTTTTCTTCAAAGGCACGGTTTATCTGACTTGGTAATGAAAGCTTTACTCCGTAAAAATCGGGATGCTCCTCAAGAAAACGCCGTGCATTTTTGTTATTTTCGGCAGGGTTAAGCGTACAAGTCGAGTACACAAGCCGTCCGCCGTTTGCAAGATACTGAGCGCTTTGGCAGAGAATTTTGTACTGCAACTCGGGCAAATCTTCGGTAATAAGATTATCCTTGTATCGAATTTCGGGCTTTCGTGAGAGGATTCCGAGTCCGCTGCACGGAACGTCGCAAAGAATCTTATCTGCAAGCGGCAATGAAACATCAGAAGAAGCACCGTCACGCTTTAAGGTAACAATTGAATGTATGCCAAGACGTTTTGCGCCGTCGCTGATTAATTTCAGCTTGTGGTCGTACAAATCACAGGCAAAGATTTTGCCTCTGTCGCCCATATACTGCGCCGCCGTAAAGGATTTTCCGCCGGGTGCAGAACAGATGTCGAGCAAAACCTCTCTCGGCTTTGGTGAAAGAAAGTCAACGCAAAGCTGTGACGATGCGTCCTGTATATGAAGTTTTCCCGATTTGTATGCGGATAAACGCTCAATTGAGCCTGTTTCCGTTAAGGAAACTGCGTTTTCAAGGAACGGAATTTCCTCTGCCGTTACGTTTTCTTTTGCAAGCTCTGCAATGAGTGAATTTTTGTCGGTTTTTAGCGTGTTTACCCTTGCGCAGATTTTTGGTCTGCCGCCGAGTGAAATTAAAAGCTGTTCGGTATTTAATTCTCCATAAGAATTAATCCACAGCTTTACAAGCTCCTGCGGTGCGGAATACTTGACCGAGTAATATAGAACCTTATCGGATTTATCGGGTAATTTGTACTTTTCCTCTGCACGTGTGATGCTGCGTAAAATTCCGTTGATAAATCCCGAGGATTTCTGTAATTTATGTTTTTTTGCAAGGTTTACGCTCTCGTTTACAGCCGCACTTTCGGGGATTTTATCCATAAAAAGAAGCTGTAAAATTCCGAGCCTTAATATCATTTTTGTTTTTAGTTCTATTTTCCTTAAAGGAATTTTGGAATACTGCTTTATAATGTAATCAAGCGTAATTTTGCGTTCGAGCACTCCGTAGACGAGTGCAGAAACAAAGGAGCTGTCAACCCCGGAAAGTTTATTTTCACGTATTGCGTTATTAAGCGCAATGTTCGAGTAGGCGTTATCCTGTTCAATTTTCATCAGCACGTTGAGCGCTGTATTTCTCGGGTTTGACATTTTAGTTCTCCATCTTAATTAATCTCGTCTGCCTCGGGCAATTATAATTAATCTTAACAACTGCATAATTGCAGTAAGTGCAGAGGCAACGTAGGTCATTGCCGCCGCCTGAAGTGTGCGTTTTGCGCCTGTGTATTCATCACCGTAGAGCAAATCTGACTCTCTGATACATTCAAGCGCTCTTTTTGAAGCATTGAACTCAACGGGCAGTGTTGCAATTGTGAACAGTACGGACAATGAAAACAACACAATTCCGATATAAAGCAGGACAAAGCCTACTTTTGCGGTAAAAACAAGTCCGAGCAGAATTAATATCCAGCTTAACTGCGAGCCGATTTTTGCCATTGGAAGTATAATACCTCTGATTTTATTCGGCAGATAACCTACAGCGTGCTGTACAGCGTGACCAGCCTCGTGACAGGCTACGCCGACTGCGGCAACGGAATTGCTGTTGTAAACTGTGTCGGAAAGTCTTATCACATTTGTTCTCGGGTCGAAGTGGTCGGTCATACTGCCCGATACGTGTTCAATCCTCACGCCTGTAACTCCGTTCTGACGCAGTACATATTCAGCCGCCTGTGCGCCTGTTATATTGCGTGAATTTCTGATTTTTGAATATTTTGAAAAGGTTGAATGCACCTTAATCTGACAAATCAGCGTGATTATAATGCAAGGCACGATAAAGACAAGATATGTCCAGTCAAAGCCGTAGAAGAATCTCATATTTAGTCCTCCTGTCCGATAATATCGCCGATTTCAAGCTTATGTCCTGCAAGAAATGCATCGGCTGTCATACGCTTTTTGCCCTCCGGCTGAAGCTCAAGAATTTCAACGGACTTGTCACCGCAACCGACAACAAGCGGTTTTGTTGAAATAACTTCTCCGCTTTTGCCGCTTTTGGGGCAAAGCCTTGTGGAATAAACCTTGACGTTCTTTCCGCAGATTTTTGTTGTTGCAACAGGCCAGGGATTAAGACCTCTGACCTTGTTGTGAACCTCAAAAGCGGATTTTGAAAAGTCAATCGGGCAAAGCGACTTGTCAATCTTTGAGGTGTGAGTTGCAAGGCTTTCGTCCTGCTTTTTCGGGGTAATCTCGCCTTTTTCAAGAGCGGAAAGTGTTTTTAAAACAAGCTTGCCGCCAAGCTCTGCAAGTCTGTCAAAAAGCTCGCCTGACGTTTCGTTTTCGCCAATTTCCGTTTCCTCGGTGAGCAGAATATCGCCTGTGTCAAGACCAACGTCCATAAGCATTGTTGTAATGCCCGTTACCCTGTCGCCGTTTAAAACCGACTGCTGAATCGGTGCGGCACCTCTGTATTTCGGCAGAAGTGAGCCGTGAATGTTTACACAGCCGAATTTTGGTGCGTCAAGCACCGCTTTGGGAAGTATTTTTCCGTATGCGGCAACAACGATTACGTCGGGATTGTATCTGCCTATAATTTCAAGTGCGTCGCTGTTTTTCATAGACTCGGGCTGATAAACGGGAATGTTGAGTGACTGTGCGCACACCTTTACGTCGGGAGGTGTTAAAATCATCTTTCTTCCCCTCGGCTTATCGGGTTGGGTGAAAACTGCGCATACCTCGTGCTTGGAAGATGCTAGAGATTTCAATGCAGGAACTGCAAAATCGGGAGTTCCCATATAGATTATTTTCATATATTTTACCTTCTTGTTATCGCAGGCGGATAATATCCGCCCTGCGAAATCAGATGTTAAGTTTCTCAATTTCCTTAGGGGTCAGCATTCTGATTGCCTTTTCCTTGAAAATGATGCCCTCAAGGTGGTCAAGCTCGTGGCAAAAAGCCTTTGCGAGCAATTCTCTGCCCTCAATTGTAAACTCGTTGCCGTTTCTGTCCTGTGCCTTGACCTTGACATAATTTGGGCGGCGTGTGTAACCCCACTCTCCGGGACAGGAAAGACAGCCCTCAAGCGTTTCCTGTTCACCGCTGTAGGCGATAATCTTCGGATTTACAAGCTCAATAACACCCTCGCCGATGTCAATTACAACAACTCTGCGGAGTATTCCCACCTGAGGTGCCGCAAGTCCTGCGCCCTGTGCAAGGTGGAGAGTTTCAATCATATCGTCAATTAAATCGGCAAGCCTACCGTCAAATTTTTCAACTGTTCTGCATTTTTTTGTGAGGACGCTGTCGCCCTCTTTAACAATTTGTCTGATTGCCATTTGCTTTCCTTTCCTTTGTCAGCAGACAAGCGCATTCATATCAGCGTACGCTGTCACACTGCCAAATTCTTTATTTTTACCGAATTCGACAAGCAGCGTTGAAAGCAGCTTTCGAAATTCCCGGTTATTTTTGCACTTAATTATTAGTTTATATCTAAATTTATTGCTGACCTTTACAACAAGAGCAGGCGACGGACCTAAAATTCGCAGCGGAATATTTGAATAATCTCTCTTTGCAAGGCTGATAAACGAGCTTAAAAATGCGTTTGCCGCCTTTAAAGTAAGCGTCTGATTCTCTCCGACAAAGCCTATCAGGCAAATATCAGCAAACGGCGGATAAAGCATAGCCTTTCGCACGTTGATTTCTGTATTGAAAAACGTATCGTAATCCTGCTTCGCCGCCATTGAAATTATGAGATTGTCGGGGGTATAGGATTGAATGACAGCCATTCCCTTGCTGTTTCCCCTGCCACTTCTTCCCACGACCTGAGTAAGGAGCGAGAACGAGCGCTCGTAGCTTCGATAATCGTCAGCATAAAGCATATGGTCAGTGTTGAGCACTCCGACAAGCGTTACATTCGGAAAATTAAGTCCCTTTGCAACCATCTGTGTACCCACAAGAATATCATATTCGCCGTTTGCAAAAGCGGTTATCATCTTTTCATATGACGATTTTGAAGAAGTTGCGTCGGTATCCATTCGTAAAATTCTTGCGTTCGGGAAAATCTGCGAAATGTCGCTTTCTGCCTTTTGCGTACCTGTTCCACCGAAACGCAGTCCTTTGCTGTGGCAGGTTGGACATTCGTCCGTACAGGGAATTGAGTAACCGCAATAGTGGCACATCATTCTGTTGTTTGCACTGTGATAAGTAAGCGAAATTGAGCAGTTGGGACAGGTTACGGGCTCTCCGCATGTTCGACACGTAGCAAAGGTATTGTGCCCTCTGCGGTTGAGCAGAAGAATCGACTGCTTTCCGTGTTCAAGGTTATAGTTGAGGTTTTCAAGCAATATGTCAGAAAATCCCGTTGTATTGCCGTTCTGCACCTCGATATTCATATCGGCAGTCACAACCTCGGGCAATACGGCACTGCCGTAGCGGCTTGAAAGCGTATTGAGGGAATATCTGCCGTTTTTTGCATAGTAATAGGTTTCAACGCTCGGAGTTGCCGAGCTTAAAACCAGGAGCGCATTGTTCCGGGCACATCTGAATTTTGCAATTTCTCGTGCGTGGTAGCGTGGAGAGCTTTCGGATTTATAGCTGTACTCCTGCTCCTCGTCCATAATTATAAGTCCGAGGTTTTCAAAAGGGGCAAAAACTGCGCTTCGTGTTCCGATTACGATTTTTGCAATTCCTTTTTTAACTCTCTTGTATTCGTCAAGCCTTTCTCCGAGCGACAATGCGCTGTGAAAAACGGCTATATTATCGCCGAAACGCCGTGAAAACTGTAAAACAAACTGCGGTGTAAGGGAGATTTCGGGCACCATTACAATTATTCCCCTGCCGTCGTTTATTACTCGTTCAATCAGTTTGATAAAAACGCTTGTTTTGCCCGAGCCTGTAACGCCGTAGAGCAGGCTTGTATGCGGCTTTGAGTCCTTGTACTCGCTGTAAAGCGAATCACAAGCTTTTTGCTGTTCGTCAGAGAGGACAATTTCGGAAATTTTGGAATCCGCACTTCGCTTTTCAATTCGGAAAACCTCTTCATCGTAAAAATGAATCAAACCTTTTTTACAAAGAGAGTCGATTACAGAGGAAGAAACTCCGGTGAAGTACATAACCTCTTTAACCGAAACGCCGCCAGTCATCTCAATCAACTCATAGACGTTTTTCTGCTTTTCGGTGAGCTTGACTTTGGAAATATCAACATTGGGATTTATTGCCGCCATTTTTGTTGTGGCGTCTGAAACCCTTCGGAATGCTTCGTCAGATTTATAAAGCGCTCTCTTTTCAACAAGCAAGTCAAGCGCTTGCGTATCTGAATAGCCGAAAGCGTCGAGGATTGTATCGGATTTTACGGGCTTTCTCTTTGAAAAAAGGTAATCGTAAATCCGCTGTTCCTCAAAGCTTAATTCGGGCATATTTTCAACAGGCAAATCGTTTGCGCCGTAAACGGTGGTTAGCTTGTAGTTGATTCCTGCCGGGAGCATTGTTTTTACGGCATCGTAAAGAGTACAGAAATAGTGCTCCTTCATAAACTCGGCTGTCTTAATCATTTCTTCCGACAGCACAGGCTCGTCATCAAGTACACTGATAACAGATTTAAGCCCGTCGGTGCGTGAATAGTTGACCTCAAAAACAACGCCCTGACGTTTTTTGTTGCCCCTGCCGAACGGCACAAGCACACGAGTTCCGACCTTACAGCGGTTTAAAAGCCTTTGCGGAACAAGATAGTCGAACGGCTTATCAAAGGAATAAGCCGTATTTTCAACTGCAATCCTTGCGACTAAATCAGAGCTCATCTTCGTCAGGCTCTAAAAGGTTAATTTCGTGATTTTTGATTTCGTCAATTGCGAGAAGAACAGGCTTTTCTTCAGTAACGGTTTTTTCGTCTTCAAACTGTTGTGTAATCTGTCTTGCTCTCTTTGATACGCCTACTACAAGAGCGTATTTGCTCTGCTTGCCCTCAAATAATTCATCAACATTTACTCTGTGCATAATAATTCTCCTTAACTCTTCTTAAAATATTTATCTCTGCCGTGAAAATTGACACAGATATTTAACTTAATATTGTATGAAATATAGAATCGGCTTTTGATTTTAATCAGTGTAGGGAACGGTCTTGACCGTTCCGCTGATTTACAAGCCAACTCTT
>DKWR01000038.1:0-30424 GCA_002491825.1 Ruminococcaceae bacterium UBA7147 | reverse complement strand
GTCAAGACCGTTCCCTACATTTGATTGTGATTATTTTCATATTAAAATTGCAATGCAATTTTTGTGTGAACACGGCGCGCCGTGTCCCTACGTCAGTGTAAATCTGTTTTACACTAAATTACGAATTAAATTACTGTTTAGCTTACTACAAGCAATAAACATACAGTTTATTATGTATCGGATTTTGCTTTTTTGAGAATATCAAGAATTTCGTCTACTGCGTCTTCAAGCCTGTCGTTTACTACAACGTACTTGTATTTTTCACTGCATTCGATTTCTCTTTTCGCCTCGCCGAGCCTTTTAAGGATTGTTTCCTCGTCCTCTGTGCCTCTGCGTCTTAACCTTTTTTCAAGGGTATCAATCGACGGAGGAAGTACGAAGATGCTCAGAACATCGGGGTACTTCTCCATAATCTGAAGTCCTCCGCAAACCTCGATTTCAAGAAAAACGTCATAGCCCTGACTGAGCAAATCCTCAACCTGCTGTTTCGGTGTGCCGTAGTAGTTTCCGCAGTATTCTGCATACTCAAGGTAGCCGTCGTTTTTGATAAGGCTTTCAAACTGCTCTTTGGTAACAAAATTATAGTGAACTCCGTCAATTTCGCCTTCTCTGGGTGGACGGGTTGTGTTTGAAACGGAAAGCCTGATATTCTTATCACGCTTTAAAAGCTCCTGCATTATCGTTCCTTTGCCAACACCCGAAGAGCCTGTGTACAAAACGAGCATTCCCCTTTTTTTACTGTTCATCCTTTTGTTCCTCGCTTTCCTCGGTTCTGTTCTGAATTGCCTCGCAGGAAATTGCGGAAAGAACAACGTGGTTGTTGTCGGTAATCAGAACAGATTTGCACTTTCTTCCACAGGTTGCGTCAATCAACATTCCGTCTGCCTTTGCCTCCTGAACAATACGCTTGACGGGAGCGGAAACGGGTGCGACTACTGCAACAAGCTTATCGGAGCTTACAAGATTGCCGAAACCGATATTGATAAGTTTCATATTTACCCCTTATTTCCTGAAAATTCTTACTCTATATTCTGAACCTGTTCACGGATTTTTTCAATCTCACTCTTGATGTCAACTACCTTATGAGCGAGTACAGCGTCCTGAACCTTTGAGCCGATTGTGTTTGCCTCACGGTTCATCTCCTGAATTATGAAGTCGATTTTTCTGCCGACAGGTTCGTCGTATTCAAGGAACTTATTAAGCTGTTCAAAGTGACTTCTTAATCTTACGGTTTCTTCCGCTACTGCTACCTTATCGGAGAATACGGCAACCTCGGTTAATACTCTCTGCTCGTCAATTTCTACCTCGTAGTCCTCAAGCGTCTGCCTGATTCTCTCAAGCAGGCGCTCCTCGTATTCCGCAACGGTCCGGGGAGAACGCTCCTCGATTTCACCTACGATTGAGAGAATTGAATTTGCTCTGCTTAAAATATCGGCTTTCATCTTCTCGCCCTCGGTTTCACGCATTGCAATGAATGAATCAAGAGCTGTTTTCGCAACCGATAGAACATCGTTTGTAATCTGTTCCTCGTCCTCGGCAGGCTTATGAACTGTGAACACATCGGGAAAACGTGAAAGTGAAACAACAGTTACGTCGTTTTGAACGCCGTAGGTATCGCTGATTTCTTTCATTGCGTAGAGATAGCCTGATACAAGCTGATGATTTACAGTTACTTCCGAAGGAGCTTCATCGTTTGCGCCGATGGTAACAAACATATCTATTTTTCCTCTTGACACTCTTGAATTAACATAGCTTTTCAGCTTATCGTCAAGAAAGCCGTAACCTCTTGGTGTTCGGCAAGAAAATTCAAAGTAACGGTGATTTACGCTTTTGATTTCAACGGTGATTTCTCTGCCGTTGATTTCAGCTTCGCACCGACCGAATCCGGTCATTGACTTAATCATTTTTCTACTTCCTTTCAAAACTTCATTTTATTTATTAAACTTAATTTTCATATAATAGAGTATTATACCACTATTATAATGTTTTGACAATGGAGTTATTACAAAATTGTAATAACTTTTTTTATTTACAGACTATAAATGCTTGTGATATACTTATAAAGATAGATTTACTTTATTATAAAGGAATGAATTTTATGTCAGGACATAACAAATGGAGTACAATTAAACAGAAAAAAGGTAAAAACGACGCCGCAAGAGCAAAGGTTTTTACTAAAATCGGCAGAGAGCTTATTGTTGCAATCAAAGAGGGCGGCAGTGCTGACCCGAGCGTAAACTCAAAGCTTAAGGACTGTATTGCAAAGGCAAAGGCTGCAAACGTGCCGAACGACAACATTGAGCGTATTATCAAGAAGGCAGCCAACGACAACGATTCCACAAACTACGAGGCTGTTACATATGAGGGCTACGGCCCCAGCGGCGTTGCTGTAATTGTTGAGGCACTCACCGACAACCGCAACAGAACAGCAGGCGAAGTAAGACATTACTTTGATAAATTCGGCGGAAATATGGGCACACAGGGCTGTGTAAGCTTTATGTTCTCACAGAAGGGCGTTCTTGTTATTGAGCGTGAAGAGCTTGAAAAGGACGAGGACACTGTTATGAGCGACGCTCTTGAATGCGGTGCTTCTGACTTTGAGGCTGACGAGGACGTATTCACAATCTACACCGAGCCTGAGGACTTTGGCGCAGTAAGAGATGACCTTGAAAAGTTAGGTTATTCCTTTGTTTCGGCAGAGCTTGAAATGGTGCCGAGCACATACACAAAGCTTGAGGACGAAGAAACTGCAACAAAGATGCAGAAGATGCTTGATATGTTCGAGGATAACGACGATATTCAGAACGTATGGCACAACTGGGAAATGGATTAATTTTTAACAAAAAGGGTTGTTTCAAAGTTATACTTTGAAACAACCCTTTATTTATTTCGTTAATCAAAAACACCTTCTGAAAAGAGTTCGTTCATCTTTTTATACAATTCATCTCTTCGAGGGTCATTATCTGTAGCAAAAATCAATAAGTTAAATTTATCACCAAATTCATTTGTATAAATAAATTGCTCCATATTATTAGGATTATTGTTTAATTCAATATCTTCGTAATCGGAAATGCATTTTTGCAATTTTGTGGCGCTAGAAACATTTAAGGAAAAAGAATCAATCGTACTGTATATCGGAGAATAATTCTTTCCGGGATAAGAATAGCACTTTGCAAAGATAATACTATGTCATCTATATAAAATACCATTTCCCACTTTTTATTTAATAACAAATTTCGTATATACTTCAAATACTTCATCGTTTAATTGCCTATTCGAACATCTTTTACCCGCAATTTTTTCTGATTAGATTTATACTGTAAATAAAACCAGATAAAATAGGTTAGTATCGCTACAACTAACATTAGTATCAACATATCGAATCTTCCCAAAAAAGTGTTAAAAGATAAACCCTCAAATATAGAGAAATAATTATACGCAAGCTCCCTATTTGTGATAACTAAAATCCACTCTAAAACTGCTCGGCATCTTACAATATTTATGGAAAAAGCCAAACAACCGCAGCATGCCAATATGTATTTTTTACATCTTTTCAATTTAGGCATCTTATATAAAGTCCATATAAATTTATCTGGTCGGTCAAAATAAAGCATCGACATATATTGTTTAAAATTATCACATTCTATTAAATCCGGCTTAAACTTTATAAAAGAATAATAATATAATGTAAAGCATACAAGAACCAAAATTACATTTACTAGAATTAAAGCTATCCACCCGCCTCCTAATTTATTTACAATAGGATTGGATTCACTTGATAAATTCGGCGTACCAACATATGTTAATAACATATCAAACAAACCTATAACCAAAGTTATTGTTGAAAATAAAATAAATTGAATTATTTTACGTAATCTAGTTTTCATAAGGAACCTCACTTTTTTGTATATATTATTTGTATATATTAACTATTTTAGTACTTCAAATATAAGTAATATATTTTTACGTCATTTAAATTTTACCGCCTTCCGATTGCGAAAGGCGGTTTTTTGTTGGTTATTTTTTCTTGTAGTACATCAGACAATGGCAATAGCCCTCAAATTCAGGGTCGGCTATTTTGCACTTAAAATCCTCGCACATACATTTTGTTGCTACACTTTTCACAAGCATACTAGGGCAGTACCCGCCTGTCCTTTTTAATCCTTCCCTGACGTAATTTACTATTGCTTTGTCTTCATTAAGAAGGATTTTCACCGTATCACCTGTTCCTGTTAATAATTTCCTGTAGTTGCTGTTCGCTTACAAAGCCGATTGACCTGTCTGCTGCTTGTCCGTTTTTGAAAATCACAACATTCGGTATTGAACGGACTTCAAATTCATCTGCAAGAGAAGGATTTTCATCAATGTTTACCTTGTAAAAGTCAACGTCGGGATTCATTGAGTCAAGCTTTTCAATCACCGGTGAGAGCATTTTGCATGGTCCGCACCAATCGGCAAAAAAGTCAACAACAACTGTATTTGGAGAATTGATTACTTTTTCAGCAAACTCCTCCTGATATATTTTGTCAATCATAATTACATTGCCTCCTTTTTAGAAAATCTGAACGCTGAAAACAATAATTTATAATACTGTTGTGAGTTGTAAGGTTGACAATTCAAGTTATTGTTTTCATATATATTATAACATTTTATACATAATTTCGCAATACTAATAATCTGTTTTTATATCATTTTATAAATTTATTATATCCATTCTATGAATTAAGAATACCGCAAACAATTTTGTTTGTCAAGATAAAAATTGCCAATTTAGACAAATAGTAACAATTACTGATTTTATTAAAAACGGCTGTTTCCGCAAGATTGAGGAAACAGCCGTAACTCATTCAGACATATTATCTTTAAGTCTTCGGTAAAAATCGGGAAAGGCTCGCTTAATGCTCATAGGTTTAAAGTCACTGTTCACAAAGCAGTGAGTTGTGTGGCCCGTCGATGCAATTTCGTCATTATCACAAAAACGCATTGTGTAATCGTACTCCATTCGTGAGCCGTTAAAAACAGCCAACTTGACTTCAATATACACATCGTCATAAAATCTTACGGGCTTTAAATACCTTGCGTAAGCGTCAACATTCGGAATCAGAACGCCCTGTTCTTCAAGGTCAAGAACGTCACAGCCGATTTTGTGCATAAAATCAATACGTGCCTCCTCAAAATATCTTATATGATTTGAGTGGTGAACTATTCCCATTCTGTCGGTTTCATAATAAGCCGCACGTCTGATATAAAATTTGTTATCCATATATGTTATACCTCTTTATTTTTTAAGAAGCAGTCCGTCATTTAAATCCTGTTCAGCCTGCTTTTTGATTATGAAATGCTGTTTTTTGCCTGTAGCTGTATGCGGAAGCTCCTTTACAAAGCGATAGTAGCGGGGAGCCTGATACTTTGAAATATGCGGCGACTGTGAACAGTAGTCCATAAGCTCGGCAACCGTCAGGCTGTCGTCCTCGGGAATTACGTAAGCCGCAACCGACTCGCCTCTTGTACTGTCGGGAACACCCGTTACAATACATTCGTGAACCTTCGGGTGGCAGTTGAGCACTTCCTCAATTCTTGCCGGATAGATATTTTCGCCCTTGCTGATTATCATATCGTCTTTTCTGCCAGCAACGGTGACAAACTGCTTTTCGTCCCACGTTCCTATATCGCCTGTGTACATCCAGCCTTTGTAGAACTTTTCCTTTGTAGCTTCGGGGTTATTTACGTAGCTGTAGGTGGATTTGCAGGGACAGCTTATGATGATTTCTCCCTCGGTTTTATTGTCGGTAGGAACAACATCGTCAGGCTCAGCCTTTTTGTCGTCGTATATCTTTACGATTCTTACCTCGTCGTCTGTGCAGGAACGACCTGCCGTACCAGCCATTTTGGGCAAATCAAACGGACGAAGAAACGTATTCCAGAACGATTCAGTTGTACCGTAGCCGTTGAAAATATTTGGAGTAAGCACCTTTTGAAAGCGTATGCAGGCTTCCTTTTCAAGCGGACTGCCCATTGTGATTATACCCTTGAGTGTTGAAATATCCTTGGGGTGCTTTTCCTGTCTGCTTGCAAGCAGTGTGAGTATTGACGGAACACCTGTCATAAAAGTAATACCGTATTTTTCAACGTAATCTATGCAGTTTTTCGGGTTAAAGGTACGAAGAATTACCATAGCCGCACCTGCGTAAAGAGTAGGTGTCGGACCGCCCGAGTGGAGTCCTCCTCTGTGGAACCAAGGCGTCATATTCATTGTAACGTCGGTTGGATTTAGCGGAAAATGCATTATAACATCGTGCGCCGACAAAACCTCGTTTACGTTATTGAGCGGAACGCCCTTTGGCGTTCCCGTTGTGCCCGAGGTCTGAAGTCTTACAACCTCATCGTAAAAATAGGGATCGAAGTCAATCGGCGGATTTTCAATCGATGAATCCTTTATATAGTCATCATACAGAATATGACCTTCGGGAAGGATAAATTCTTTTGAAGTTACATTGACCGCAATCACAACTTCGGGCTTATGTTTGCAAAGCGAGAGTGCGTCAACAACTGTCTGAACAATTTCAGCGTCGTAAACATAAACCTTCGGCTTGTTATGGTCGATAATTTCAGCAGTTTCACCCGGAGAAAGATTGAAATTTGAAGGATTGAAAATTGCTCCTATTTTCTGCGAAGCAATGTAAGCGAACAAAAACTGCGGAGAGTTGAAAAGCTGAACAAAAACTACGTCGCTCTTTCTGACATTGCTTGACTTCATTGCGTTTGCAAATCTGTTTGAATCGCTGTTTAAATCGGTATAAGTCCACACTTTGCCTGACATCGGGTCGAAAGCCGCATTCTTGTAGCCAAAACGCCTTACATTTCTCATAAAGCCGTTAAGCCACGTAAACTCACTTTCAAAGGTCTTTTTAAACATTTCACAATCGTATGTCAGTTCCATAAATTCAACCTGCTTTCTGAATATTGCATAAAGCTATATAAAAAGCTATTGCTCAATACACAATTAAACGATAATTTAGCCGAGTGCCTCGGCTCGCAAATCGAGTGAAAAAGTTAGTTTGTTTGGAGAAAATTGTAGCCCGAATTTTAAGTTGATATATACGTAACGTATCGGGACGTCAGGGATGCCGTCCCCTACAGAAAGGTTTGTTTTCCTCTGTAACTACAGTTTTATCGGTAAAGTTTGATTGCCACTGCGGACACGGCACGCCGTGTCCCTACGACTAAAAACATACGTTTCCTATATTGCCGTAGGGGACGGGTTCCTACACGTCCCGAAACGTTGCCGATATATCTAATCACCCCGAGAAATTCAAACCTTTCCAAACAACACGCACTATTATAAATTCGGAGCGAAGCGACCCTCAATTGTTAATTGTTAATTAAGTTATCGTTTATCAATACTTTCCTACAATAATACTTGAATTCTGTCCGCCAAAACCGAATGCGTTTGACATTGCATACTTAATATCTGCTTTTTTAGCCGTATTTGCAACAAAGTCAATTCCTGCGCACTCGGGGTCAACCTCGTTGAGATTAATTGTAGGCGGCAAAACACCTGTTTCAATTGCCTTAACGCAGGTGATTGTTTCGGTAATTCCGCCTGCGCCCATCATATGACCTGTTGCACCCTTTGTTGAGCTTACGTAAGGAAGATTTTTCTTGAACACCTTTTTAATCGCAGAGGTTTCAACAGCGTCGCCCTTATTTGTGGCAGTTCCATGTGCATTAATATAACCGATTTCTTCTGCTTTTATTCCTGCCTCCTCAATAGCCTGCTGCATACAGGCGATTGCTCCCCTACCTTCGGGATGAGGTGCAGTAACGTGGTAAGCATCGCCTGTGTTACCGCAGCCCTTGATTACACCGAGAATTTTTGCACCTCTTGCAAGAGCGTGTTCCTCGGTTTCAAGAATCAGCGCACCGCCGCCTTCGCCAATTACAAATCCGTCACGTGTAACGTCAAACGGTCTGCTTGCGCTTGAGGGGGAGTCGTTTCTTCTTGACAAAGCCTTTGCATTTGCAAGAGAGTAGATTACGAGAGGACAAAGCACCGACTCTGCACCGACTGCGAGCATTACGTCTGCCTTGCCTGCATTGATGCACATACAAGCGGTATTGATTGCGTCACCGCCTGATGAGCAAGCTGTGCTTACCGTAAGGCTCGGTCCCTGAATATTGTAGTCGATTGCAATATTTGCCGCTGCGATATTTCCGAGAATTTTGGGAATAAATCTCGGACCTACCTTCTTGTGCGAAGCACCCGACAAGGCTTCCTGAGTATATGCAATAGTCGCAATACCGCTCATAGCCGTTCCCATTACAATGCCCGTTCTGTGCGGCTCAATTTCAAGCTGGCTCTGCTTTAAAGCCTCCTCGGCGGCAATATACGCATACTGCATAAATGGATCTGTTTTTCTTATAAGGTCTTTCGGAAGGTAGTCAGACGGGTTAAAGTTCTTTACCTCGCCTGCAATCTGAACAGCAAGCTCGCTGGGGTCAAAGGTTCTGATTGTGTCAATTCCGGAAACTCCGTCTGTAATATTCTTCCAGTAAGCGTCAACGCCCACGCCTACCGGAGTTACTGCGCCCATTCCGGTGATTACGATTTTTTTCATAATAAAACTCCTCACGCACATTTTTAAAATAGTTATTTACATTTTGCATACTATTATGCTATACTTGAATTATAGCAGAACATACGTGATAATTCAACAGTTTGTATAATGCAAAAACAACAACTTATAGAGAAATGTTTCCAACTTTTGCATAACACTATTTATTATGAAAGGTGAGATTTTAAGTGGATATTAACCAGCTGAATTGTTTTATTTCCGTAGCGCAGACATTGAACTTTTCCGAAGCAGCACGCCGTAACTACGTTTCGCAGTCAACCGTAAGCAGGTACGTAAGCGACCTTGAAAAGGAGTTCGGCGTTCAGCTTTTTACACGCTCCCACAGAGACGTTATCATCACTAACGAGGGCAAAACACTTCTCCCCTATGCAATTGAAATTGTGGATACGCTCAAAAAAGCAAAGACGGTTATCAAGCAGATGCACGACGGCGGTCAGGGAAAAATAACACTCGGCTGTGATGTGACCTCACTTTGCTTTCCGTCAAAATGTATTTCCGATTTCAACGAAAAATATCCCGGAATAACAGTTGAAGTTAAGCCACTTGACTGTGCCGACAAAAGTCAGGCTATTACAGGAAGTGATTTCGATTTCTGCTTTATGCCCCGTGATATGGTTCCAGAAAATTCGGGAATTGAAACGCTTGTAACCCACAACGAAATGCTTGCAATTGTAACGGCAAAAAACTATAAATTCAAGGGCAGAAAGTCAGTGAACCTGCGTGAGCTTACAGGAGAAAATCTGCTCTTGCTGTCAGAATCGGTTGCACCTATTGTTTATATGGAAATTATGGATTTATTCCGCACATTTCACATTTCGCCGAATGTTGAAAACACATTTGACGACCTTGTTTCAATGTATGTTTCGGTTTCTTCGGGACTCGGAATTTCAATTATTCCGCAGTCGCTTGCCACATTTACCTTAAGCGGATACACCGACGTCTTCCCTGTTGATGATGCAGACACAAGCATTGCATACGTTATGGCGTGGGGCAAGAATATTTCTAATCCAGCCGCAAAGCTTTTTGTTGAAGCAGTTAAAAAATACGCCACAGGCGACGATAACGCATACGGATTATGATTGTAAAATATTGTCATATTATTGTATAAATCGACAAACAGTGCATTTTTCACAAAAATTTCACATACAAATCTGCATAAAAGGTATTTACTTTATCAATAAGGAGTGATATAATTAATTCGGTTAAGAGAATTTGACCAATTTTAATATATCGGAGGAGATTATAATGTACAGATTTACTTTACCCCGTGACCTTTATCACGGTGAAGATGCACTCTCAAGCCTTAAAAATTTAGAGGGTAAAAAGGCAATCGTTGTTGTTGGCGGCGGTTCAATGAAACGCTTTGGCTTTCTTGATAAAGCTGTTGAATATTTAAAAGAAGCAGGTATGGAGGTTCAGCTTTTTGAAGGCGTTGAGCCTGACCCCTCTGTTGAAACAGTAATGAAGGGCGCTGCTGCAATGCAGGAATTCCAGCCCGACTGGATTGTTGCAATGGGCGGCGGTTCTCCGATTGACGCCGCAAAGGCTATGTGGGCATTCTATGAATATCCAGAAACAACCTTTGAGGATTTGATTACTCCGTTTAACTTCCCCAAGCTCAGAACAAAGGCTAAATTCTGCGCTATCCCGTCAACCTCGGGTACAGCAACAGAGGTTACGGCTTTCTCGGTAATTACTGACTATTCAAAAGGTATCAAATATCCTCTCGCTGACTTCAACATCACTCCCGATGTTGCTATCGTTGACCCTGCTCTTGCAGAAACAATGCCCAAAAAGCTCACTGCGCATACAGGTATGGACGCTATGACTCACGCAATCGAGGCATTCGTTTCCACTCTTAATTGTGAATATACAGACGCACTTGCACTTCACGCAATCAAGATGATTCACGACAACCTCAAGAAATCTTACGACGGCGATATGGCTTGCCGCAGTAAGATGCACGACGCACAGTGCCTTGCAGGTATGGCTTTCTCAAATGCTCTGCTCGGTATTGTTCACTCAATGGCTCATAAGACCGGCGCCGCTTTCTCCGGCGGTCATATCATTCACGGCTGTGCTAACGCTATGTATCTTCCCAAGGTTATCAAGTTCAACTCAAAGGACGCTACAGCAGCAGAGCGTTACGCTCGCATTGCAAAGTTTATTGACCTTAAGGGCGACACAACAGAAGAGCTTGTTGACGCACTTATCGCAGAGCTTCGCAGTATGAACGACCAGCTTGACATTCCGCAGGCTATCAAGAACTACGGTCAGGGCGGTGTTAAGGCTGACGAAAGCATTATTGACGAGAAAGAGTTTATGGATAAGCTCCCCGAAACTGCAAAGAACGCAATCGGCGACGCCTGCACAGGCTCTAACCCCCGCCAGCCAAGTCAGGAAGAAATGGAAAAGCTCCTCAAGGCTTGCTACTACGATTTAGAAATTGATTTCTGATTTTTGTGATTTTTCATTTTGTCATCTTTTCTTTTAAATTCAAAAAAGCTGTCCTTTTCGGGACAGCTTTTTTGCGTAAATAATACTTCATAACTGAATAAAATAAGGTATTATGAAGTTATAATTTTTTAATTCTATGCAAGAATTTTATTTTTGATGTACGGAATAACCTCGTCCTGCTCAACACCGATTACGGTTGAGATTTCCTCTTTTATAATCTTCTCCGCTTCACGAAGATACATTTCATCTGATATATGCAGCTTTCTTCCCTTACTGTTCTGCATTCTTCTGTGAATCCAGATTGATTTAAGCAAAATAAGAATTTCGCTTACGTTACCAAATGAAATTGTATTTCTGAATTCTTCTTTTCTTACCGCTTCGTTGCTGTTCCACTCAACGTCTTTTGACGATACAGCGTTAAGCACTTCATCAAGCTGGGGCTGTGTCATAAGCCTTTTCATTTTTCTTACGAGATTTTCGTTATTTACGGGCACAAAAAGCGTTGCTTCATTGTTGGAAATCGGCTTTAAAACGTAATAACGCATAACTGTTTTGCCGAAAAACCTTTCGGTAATATCGGTAATTTCACAAACGCCGTTTATACTGTAAAGCACCTTTTCTCCCTTTTCAAATTTATCCACAACTTACCACTCCGAAACTGAAAAATGTGGCTTGTCAACAGGACTTACGTCTGATAACAAACCGCACGTTGATTTATTTTACTTACATTATAGCACAAAGTATCAGGATTTGTCATAGGCAATTTATCCAAATTTTCTGCCTTTTATCCTTGTGCAAACAGCTTAAACATCGGCAACAAGCTCAACAGGACAGTGGTCTGAACCGAAAATGTCGGTGTGAATATCTACGCTTTTTAGCTTATCATCAAGCGAAGATGAGGTGATAAAATAGTCAATACGCCAGCCTGCGTTCTTCTCTCTTGCCTTAAAGCGGTACGACCACCAAGAATAAACACCCTCCTTATCGGGATTGAAATAACGGTATGTATCGGTAAATCCGCTGTCGAGAAGGACAGTCATCTTTTCTCTTTCCTCGTCGGTAAAGCCGGCGTTTTGTCGATTAGTCTTTGGGTTCTTCAAATCAATTTCCTTGTGAGCCACATTCAAATCACCGCACATTATTACAGGTTTTTTGCTGTTGAGGTCAAGCAAATATGCTCTGAAAGCGTCCTCCCACTCCATTCTGTAGTCAAGTCTTTTCAGCTCGTTCTGCGAATTTGGAGTGTAGCAGGTTACGAAATAGAAATTCTCAAACTCGGCGGTAATTACTCTGCCCTCTTTATCGTGTTCTTCAATTCCGACTCCGTATGTAACAGATAAGGGTTTCTGCTTTGTAAACAATGCAGTACCCGAATAACCCTTTTTCTCGGCATAATTCCAGTACTGACAATATCCGTCAAGCTCAAGGTCAATTTGTCCCTCCTGAAGCTTGGTTTCCTGTACACAGAAAATATCTGCGTCTACCTCTTTGAAATAATCAAGAAAGCCCTTTGTTACGCAGGCACGAAGTCCGTTTACGTTCCACGAAATAAATTTTTTCATATTATCACCCGATTTTATTATATATGAATATTATAATGCATTTTTCGCCTTTTGTACAGGCAAATTTCGAATGAAATCGGAATATTATTAAACAGATTATTTCGGTGGTGATAATGTGTTTGAATTACTCGGCTTTCTTGGGCAATACATTTGCTTTTTTATTCTTCACGTATGCGGAGGCGGTTCGTTTCCAAAGCCTCTTTCGGAAAAGCAGGAAAAAATCTATCTTAAGCGTGCTGCAAACGGTGACAAAGAAGCACGGAACAAGCTTGTTGAGCATAACCTCAGGCTTGTTGCGCACATTATAAAAAAATACTACGGAATGCAGAGCGAACAGGACGACCTTGTTTCAATAGGAACAATCGGACTTATCAAGGCTGTTGACACATATGATATGAATAAAAATATTCGTTTAAGCTCCTATGCGAGCAGGTGCATTGAAAACGAGATTCTTATGCACTTCCGCAACGCTAAAAAGAGTGCGCAGGACATTTCTCTGAATGAGACAATTGACACCGACAAGGACGGAAATCCGCTTACACTTCTCGATATTATGGCGGTTGACGACAACATAATTGATACGCTGGATTTGAAATTTAACAGCAGAAAGCTTGGACAATATATAAATGAGGAGCTTGACGAACGTGAGAAAAAAATAATAATTCTGCGTTACGGACTTGACGGAAATGAGCCGATGACGCAGAAGAACGTTGCGAAGCTGCTGAATATTTCAAGGTCATATGTAAGCAGGATTGAAACACGTGCGCTGAAAATTCTGAAAAAGCGTTTTGACAACAGTTCAAATTTGTAACAATACAGGGCGGCTGTTTACGGTCGCCCCTATTCGTATTCATTCAACCTTATTAAGTGTAATCGTATTGTTGTTGTATGAAAGGTCAAGCTTATTCCCTTTCGGTGTGTAATCAAAGGAGTAATTCTGCGAAACTTCTGGCACAAAAATTACAAAACTGCTTTGGTCTGCTATATATTCCCCCTTAATTTCAGTGGTTATTCCGGAATTGTTTATTTTCAGCACCGCAGTATTCTCGTCAAATTCAAGATTTATTTCTGCTCCACTCTCAAGCGTTTTCTCCCATTTTGAAGAAATCAGTTCTTTCATATAGCCCGAAGTATCGGTTGTGCAGGCAGAAAAAACAAAACACAAGGGAATTAATAAAAGTGCGACGATTTTTTTCAAATTTTTCACCCGATTAGAAATATAATATGTCAGACAATTGCTATCAGTTAAAATATATTAAAATTTAAAATTCTTTATTACCCATTTACAGTTTTGTTATAATTCTTGAATAGCATAATAACTTCTGCTATATTAATAATGGAATATTTTGGATTTTTGAAACGGAGTGAAGTATTTTGCAGCGTGAAATCAAAGAAAATTGTGCTGTTTTTGAGGAAAACGGCGAGGTTTTAAATGCAGGCTGGGCAAGGCAATCTGTTTTTGAATACAACTGCGATATGAGCAAAACCTCAGGAAAGCACGGTGAAAGCGACTGCTACTTTATCAACAACGGCGAGGTATCGCTTTATCTCTCGGTTGAGAATTACGGAATGGAGTTTGCAATAAAAATTGCCGTTGCCGACCTTAAAAGAGGCGGCGTTATCAGCGACTGCGTTATTAAGAAATTTGTTTTATTCAAAAATGAACTCCCTGAATCAGGCAACAAGGGCGAGCTGCTCTATACAGACAAGCGTATTCAGCTGCAGCTTACAAACACAACCGACGGAAGATTTCTCAAATGCGATTTTATCGACTTCGGCGGACTTAAAAACCTTTACTTCAACATCACTCTTAAAAAGGTCAACGGCGACAGCCTTAACGAATTAGCACCGTTTGAACGTGACAGAAAATATTTTTACCTGAAAAGATTTGTGCCGAAGTTTATTGCAAGCGGAGTTATAAGAGTCGGCGGACTTGAATATTCTTTAAATGAAATTAGCACAAGAGCCTACTTTGACTGGACACGCTTTTCGAAGCCGAGAAAGCATAACTACCAAAGGTTGAGTGCAGACGGAATAATAGACGGTAAGCGCTTTTCACTCTGCCTTGCAAGCAGAGTAGGCGACAACCGGTACGGCAACGAAAACTGTTTCTTCATTGACGGAAAGCTTGAAAAACTGTCGCAGATAAACGTCAAGGGTACAAACGGCAGACTCGACAGGCCATGGTTCTTTACGGCGGGAATCTCGGCAGTTGACATTACATTCAAGCCTTTTACCGTAAAAGGCGAGCCTATGGCGGCTGTTATGGATAAAACGACTGTAATTTTCGGCAGGCTTTACGGACAGATAAAACGTGTTGACTATGACAAACCGCTTGTGCTTGATAATGCACAGGCACATATGATTTTTACCGAGTTTTAAGTCGTGTGCCTCGACACGCAAATTGAGTGGAAAAGTCGGTTTATTTGGAGAAAATTGTAGCCTGAATTATACAATAAACATTATATAAAAATCAAACGGACTGTTTCACTTCAAAAAATGAAACAGTCCTGACTTTTTATTTATTTGTATTGCTATCGTCTACAAGCCGTGCCATCATTGCAAATGCTGTAATAAAGCTGATTAAAATATAGCAAAGCAGAGCAAGTAAAGAGCCGTAAGAGATGAAATTAAGAGATACGATTGTTAAGATTGAAAATACACCGAGCAAACTGCAAATAATTGAAACGATGTTTTTCATATTCCTTTCCTTATCAAGTGCACAGAAAAAGAAACCGACAACCGGTATTACCAAAAAGATAAAGAACACCGGCAAAACAGAGCTGAACGCCGCACCCTGAGCTGTGTCGGGAAACTCACCGCCGAGATAACCGAACATATCAAATACAGTTGCATAAAATCCGACCTTTGACGGGTCGGGACTCGGAATTTGTACAAATGTGAATGTACAAAAGAGAATCTGTGCAAGGAAAAGAATGCACTGGGTTATTCTTAATCTTTTTCTTGTTTTGTTTTCAGGCTTTTTTAACATATTTATCCTCCGAATTTTTATAGAAATTACGTAATAGTATTATTATATCACAACTTTTATCATTGCACAATAGACAAATTTATGATAAAATATAATTGTTAATTTGTAAGGGGAGTGATTTAATATGGGTTATATTAACGAATCAATAATTTATAATATTTATCCTCTCGGATTCTGCGGTGCACCGAGGGATAATGACGGGAAGCTTGTTTACAGGCTTGACAAAATCTACGACTGCATTGAGCATCTTAAAAAGATGTCTGTAAATGCGCTTGTGTTCAATCCGCTGTTTGAAAGCTCACGTCACGGCTACGACACTATCGACTACAGAAAGGTTGACTGCCGTCTTGGCGATAATGATTCTTTTAAGAAAATTTGCAACACGCTGCACGAAAACGGAATCAAGGTAATTCTTGACGGTGTTTTCAATCACGTAGGCAGAGATTTTTTTGCTTTTAAGGACGTTCAGCAGAATCTTGGAAATTCACGTTACTGCAACTGGTTTCATAATCTCAACTTTGGCGGCAGAAGTCCGAAGGGCGACCCGTTCTGGTATGAGGGATGGGCAGGTTACTATGAACTTGTAAAGCTAAATCTTCAGAATGACGAGGTTGTTAATTATCTGCTTGACTCGGTTAAATTCTGGATTGACGAGTTTGACATTGACGGCTTAAGGCTTGACGCCGCCGACTGTATTGTCCTTGAATTTTTCAAAAAGCTTCGCAATGTATGTAAGTCAGAAAAGCCTGATTTCTGGCTTTACGGCGAAATCACACACGGTGACTATAACAGATGGGCAAACGATAATCTTCTTGACTCGGTAACAAATTACGAGTGCTACAAGGGCATTTATTCAAGCCACAACGACCAAAATTACTTTGAAATTGCGCACTCACTCAACAGGCAGTTCGGAAACGGCGGAATTTACCGCAATATTTACACTTACAATTTTGTGGACAACCACGACGTAAACAGAATTGCAAGCGACCTTAAGGACAAAAAGCACCTTGAAAACGTATATACCCTTATGTACACAATGCCCGGTGTGCCGTCGATTTACTACGGCAGTGAGTACGGAATCGAGGGAAAGCGTACACAAGACAGCGACTACGAGCTTCGTCCCTGTCTTGACCTCAACAACGTTGAAAATGCAAATTACGATTTGTTAAATCACATCATAAAGCTCGGCAAAGTCAGGCTTTCTCTTGATGCGCTCAAGTACGGCAAATTTGACAACATAAACATTATGAATGAAAAGCTCGTTTACAAGAGATTTACTGACAATCAGACTGTATTTGTTGCGTTCAATCTTACCGACCATGATGAAAAAATCAGCTTCGACGCAGGCTGTAATGCAAAGCTTACTGATGTCCTTAACGACAACGAGGTTATTGATGTAAACGGCTACTGTGAGCTTTCGCTGAAACCCTATTCTTCAAGGATTCTTGTAGTCAACGACGGCAGTTTTAAGGTAGATTTTAACGATAAATCTGAAGTGAAAACTGTTACTGACGATGTGCTGACAAAAAAAGAAAAGAAAGTTGAAAAACTAAAGAAAGTTCAAAGAGGAAGATACCGCCACTTCAAAGGTACAGAATATGAAGTGCTGGGAGTTTCAACTCACAGTGAAACGGGTGAAAAGCTGGTAATCTATATGAGCGTTGACGGAAAAGAAACACTCTGGGCAAGACCTTATGATATGTTTACCGATGTTGTTGAACATAATGGAAAACCGGTTAACCGCTTTACCCTACTTTCATAAAACAAAATAAAACGGTAGCGTCAAACACTGTCGCAACCGTTTTTTATTGATTATCTTTGTTTTGGCTTAATACATCTAAAACTTCCTGTGCCTTATATTTTGCAACTTCACTTGATTTTGGAGAAAGGATTTCATTAATATAAAAGTTCCGATTGTCCATATCTTTCAGTATATCGGTAATCGGCTTTTCTTCATCAGGTTTGGCTGAAATAATTTTACAGGCACATTCACACGCAATTGAAAATTCAGCAATACGTTCTGACTTGAGTGAGGCGTAATATTTGCTCTTTAAATTATCCCAATAGTTCTGATAATCACAGACAAGTAGATTTGTGATTATCTTCCATACACTCCAGCTATTGAAAATTGTTTTTCTGTCAACGATTTCATAAATATATCCTATGTAAGGATAGACAATTAAAGGATTTTTCTCACTGATTTTTTCAAGAATCATTTGTGTCCAGACACTAATCGAGTTTGAATTATTAAGCATAATATCAGTTATGACAGGAATAAACAATACATCCTTTTGCGCAAGCTCAATATAATACTCGTCATCTTCTCTTTTCTTAAGCTCAAAGTAAATTCTTTCTAAACCCATAAATACTCTCATTTCATTTATAATTTATATTTGAAATATCATTCAGCAATTATTAATATATTACCACAAATTGCCATATTTTTCAAGTGACACACAATAAAAAGATATAATACTAAAACTCCCCGAACATACCGAGTATGTTCGGGGAAATTTTATTCAGCTGATTTTTATCTTATAAAGATTACTTCTCTGTGTAATAAGACCATGAGCCGCCTGTTTTGCTACCCGCATTTGCAAGGTAACAGTTCATATCTTTAGTAACGACAATATCATTAGTCTGATTTTTCCAAGTAGATTCAGTATCCTTAAAGAGGAAACACTTTGCGCCGGGTGAAAGAGGAGTTGCAAAATCGTAATACCAGATATTTGTACCTTCAATTTTTGTCATGGCAACTGGTGCATTTCCAAGACCGCTTTCAGCCCATCCGTAAATATAAACCTCTGACCACTTTGCCTTTGAGTTATCAAAATAAACTCTTGAAAGTTCAAATTCAGGCTTTTCTTCTGCAACATAAGGGCCAACAGATACCTGCTCGTCATTACTTAAGGTTACACAGTTATTTGTCTTTGAAACCTTTGCAGACCAGCAGTTGTAAACATTGCCTGTATCTCCTCCTACCGGAGTTTCATAAACTGCTTCAAGATAGCGATAAACCACGCAAGATGTCATAGTTGAAGGAACTTCTGCTGTATATACATTCGGATAAGCATTTTCATCTTTTTCAAGAAAATAGCTTTCTCCTGTGCTGTTGTCGTATGCAAAGAGCGAAACGCCGTCGTCTGTCATCCAGCCGAGAGTTGTCTTGAAGTAGAATGTGTATGTATCAGCCGGTGGTGCAGTTGTTGTGGGTTCTGTAGGAGTTGTTACAGGTTCTGTTGCAACTGTTGAAACGGGTTCAGTTTCAGTCACATAAGGCTGACCTGTAATGCCGGCATCCTGACCGCCTACCAAATATTTCTGAATCATTGTTGCATCTAATACATTGATTGTGCCGTCAGCATTAAGATCTGCAAGTACGAGATATTTGTCGGGAATAAGCTCTAATCCAACGCTGTGCTTTTGAATTGCTGTAGCATCGTTTACTTTTACAACGCCGTCACCATTAACATCACCGTAAATCATAGTACCTACGGGAGGTGCTGTTGTTGTGGGAACAGGAACTGTTGTTGTGGGAGCAGGTGCTGTTGTTGTAGGAACTGTAGCAACTGTGCCCATTGTAACATCAGTAGCTTCAACGGGTGTTCCGGCTGAAGGAACGAGTGTTGTTGTGTTCCAGCCTGATGTTGATCTTCCAGTCAAAATCTTTGAGCTTCCGCCAAGTTTAAGCTTTGTTCTTGCGCCGTCAGCAGGATGCTGATTGCCTTTTGAATCGCTTATGATTACATATGTGTTGCTTGAATGAGCAAGGTCATAATTTGACTCTGTGCCATCCTTTGTTGTTTTGTCTTCTGCGATGCAGGAGTTAGAGGAAACCTCTACATAATAGTAGCCTGTAGCAGGGTCTATCTGCATAGTCTGACCGGGCCACGATGTATTTTTATAAGTAGTAGTTGATGAAGTATCCTCATCATAAATATATACGTTGAAGGGAGCTTTCCAGGAAGAAATCTTTGAAGAGTCAAAGAAAATGTAAACACCTGAAGAAGCAGCCTCTTTCTTTGTATATTTGTATGTTGTTGATGTAGTTTTTGCACCGTCTGTAGCGGTGAGTGTAAGGTTGATTGTTTCACCGTACTTATAGTCAGAGCCTATGCGGATTGTTGTTTTGCCTGTGTAAGTAACGGGAGTTGAGTTATCAAGGCAGTATGTACCCGAAACAGCGTTTTCAAGACCGAGTTCTACAGTCATTGTTTCGCCGGTGAATGTACCGCTTTCAACAGAGCAGGTGCTCTTGGGAGTTGTTGCACCGTTGTAAACAACTGCAACGCCTGTGCTGCCAATTGAGCCTGTTAAAACGCCGCCTGATACTGTGAACTTATTGCCTGTGATTGTATCAACATAGCTGCCGTCTGCAATACCTGTTCCGGAAATGCTTACGCTCTTTGTTGTGCCTGTGCAGTTAGCGAGAACAATACCGCTTGTTCCTCTTGCAACGTATGCAACGCCGTCAGAAGAACCGAGCTTTTCGCTCTGACCTACAAAGAGGTTGTGGAACTTGTTTACTTCGGAAACAGCTGTGCTCTTGTAAGCAGTGTCTGTAGCAGCCTCGCCCATAAGAGCAGCGCCGGGACGTGCAAAGTAAAGAGCTGTTGAGTCTTTTCTTGAAGCAACGATTGACCAAGCCTTGATTACGTTTTCATCGGAAATGCCGGCTGTGTTTGCAATTCCTGCCGAGCCTGACTCGCCCTCGAATGTATCGTGGGATTCAGCCCAGAGAACAACATTTGAAGCACTTGCGCCTGACTGATAGCTTGAACGTGAAGCATTTGAAGCGTTGCCCTTTGAAACAGCAGCAAGAACAGCGTCGCCTGTTCTGTTGTCTGTTACATTGATGTGCTTTGTGTAGGAGCTGTAGCTTCTGCCGCTGCCGCAGGTGTTAAGAATTTCACCGTAGATATAGAGGTTGCCGCCTGTCTTTTCCTTGTAATAGCTTTCAGCGGCTGATGTGATGTTCGGCCAGTAATTTGAAGCATATGAGCCGTCATCGGGAGTTTCAATATGCTTTGCTGCGTCAAAACGGAAGCCGTCAACACCGCAGTCGATGCACTCCTTAAGGAGTGAAATTACAGCATTCTGAACATTTGTGTTGCCTGTGTTAAGGTCGGGACAAGCCGAAACGTGACCCTGAACTACACTCTTAATCGAGCCGTCGCTTGCACTGCCTGCATCGGGGTGGAAATAAGAGCTCTTGTTTGTGTAGAAATCGGGCTGATAGGTCTTAACCTGCTCGCTTAACGAGTTGGGATCGGTTTCTACCTCATTGCCCATGTGGTTTGATACGATGTCGCAGATGATTTTGATGCCGTATTTGTCAGCCTCTGTGCAAAGTGACTTAAGGTCGTCCTTTGTGCCGAGCCATGACTTCTGGGCAATTGCCATACTTACAGGCTGGTAGAGCTTCCACCACTGACCTGCAACGTCGTTAGATGTACCGTAGTCCTTTGCCTGCTGAACAGGAGAGGTCTGAACGGTTGTGTAGCCTGCCGCTGCGATAGCAGGGAGGTTTTCTTTGATTGAGTTATAAGACCAGTTAAATGCGTGAAGAATTACGCCGTCCTTGACTTCACTCTGTATCGTCGAATCCGAGGACACAGCCACATCGGTTGTTTCAGCAGCGCTGACCGAAGCCGTGAAAGCAAAGGATGAAGTAAGCATTGCAGCCGCAATAAAAAGACTTACAACTTTTTTGAGAGCTTTCATTGAAAACATCCTTTCATAATTATTCAGTGTTATTATAACAAATTCCACAAAAAAAGTATATATTTTATCCTACAAATTACCGGTGTGATTTTTGTGCAATTTTCACTTTATTTCACTGTCGCAGAAAAATTTTTTGCTCTTATTTTGCAATATTGTATAAAATTATTGTCAATATAATTTTTTTACATATTATCAATTGACTTTTTACTAATATTAGAATATAATTTTTATTGGTCTTTTTACGGAGAATCTTTGAAGTTTCCGATTCTCTTCAGATCATGGTTATGTCTTTACAAAGAAGTAATTTGTAGGGGCGGACTGTGTTCGCCTGCAAACAATCTGTTCTTGCAGACGCAGCGCATCCGCCCCTTTTCTGATTTTTATTATTTTCGGAACAGGGGTGCATAAATGGAGCAGACAGCAAAAAACACAATCGTTTCATTAAAAGATATTTTTGTAAGGTTTGACGGCGAGGTTATTCTCAACCATATTAACCTTGATATTCACGAAAAGGAATTTGTTACTATTTTAGGTCCGAGCGGTTGCGGAAAAACTACTACTCTGCGAATTATCGGAGGATTTGTTGAGCCTGAAAGCGGCGACGTCATTTTTGACGGAAAGCGCATAAACGGTACTCCTCCCAACAAAAGAAACGTCAATACCGTTTTTCAGAAATACTCGCTGTTTCCTCATCTTAACGTCTTTGACAACGTGGCTTTCGGACTTAAGCTTAAGAAATTTCCGAAGGACGAAATCAAAAGAAAAGTTACAAAGATGCTTGCTACCGTTGACCTTAAAGGCTATGAAAAGCGCAACATTTCAAAGCTTTCGGGAGGACAGCAGCAGCGTGTTGCGATTGCAAGAGCACTTGTCTGCGACCCCGATATTATTCTGCTCGACGAGCCTTTGGGCGCTCTTGACCTTAAGCTTCGGAAATGTATGCAGATTGAATTAAAAGAAATTCAGCAAAAAACCGAAAAAACCTTTATATACGTTACTCACGACCAGGAAGAGGCTCTTACAATGAGCGACAGAGTTGTTGTTATGAACAACGGCGTGATTGAGCAAATAGGCACTCCCGAGGACATTTACAACGAGCCTGTAAACGCATTTGTTGCCGACTTTATCGGCGAGGCCAATATCTTAAACGGAACTATGATTGACGACTGCCGTATTAAAATTCTCGGCAGAGAGCTTGAATGTGTTGACAAGGGATTCGGCAAAAACACTCCTGTCGACGTTGTTATCCGCCCCGAGGATATTGAAATCACCTCTCCCGAGAACGGTCAGCTTGTCGGCACTGTTGAAAAGCTGACTTTCAAGGGTGTTCACTACGAGATAAGCGTAAGGTGCGGTAAGTGTGAAATTCTCATACACTCCACAAAGTCAGCCGAAATCGGCAGTGAAATCGGAATGAGGGTAATTCCGTTCAATATTCAGATTATGAACAAGCTCCTTCCGTTCTATGACAATATAATTGAAACCAAGGTTACATATTCAAGTGAGGACGAAAACTGCTTTGAAGTTGAGCTTGAGGGTGAAACCGTTAAGGTTGAAAACAAGTATTATCCGCAGGGTACAAGCGTTAAAATCACGCTTCCTCCCGAGGCTCTTTCGCTTGCTGGCGACGGAAACGGTCACCTAAAGGACGTTTATATTGAGTCGGTTGTCTACAAGGGTGAGCACAACGAAATTATACTTGAATCCGACGAGAGAAAGTGGCTTATGTTAAGCGACACCGACGAGCAGGTTGCAACGTATGTTCCGCTTGCGTTTGACTTTTCAAAGGCTCAGTTTGAAGTTATTGAAAAAGTTAAGGAGGGCTGATTATGAAATCAAGAAAGCCCTCTATCCCCTATATCATATGGATGGTAATATTCACGATGATTCCGATTATTATGATCGGTTACACTGCATTTACCGATAAAAACGGTAACTTCTCGCTTGAACCGTTTGCAAATGCGTTTTTCTATACCGGCGTATTTATGAAATCCCTCTGGATTGCGCTTATTTCAACGGCTATCTGCCTTTTGCTTGCATATCCTCTTGCGTATATCATCACAAAAATGCGTCACTCCACGCAGAACACTGTAATTATGCTTATGATGATTCCGATGTGGATGAACTTTCTTTTGAGAATTTACGCATGGGTTACACTGTTGCAGGATAACGGTCCGATTGATATGCTGCTTTCAATGCTTGGAATACACGCAACATATATCGGCAACACAGGTGCGGTTGTGCTTGGTATGGTTTACGAATATCTGCCGTTTATGGTGCTTCCGATTTACACTGTTATGAGCAAAATTGACGGCGGTCTTATTGAAGCTGCGCAGGATTTAGGCTCAAACAGTCTTGCTGTTTTCAGAAAGGTAATTTTTCCGTTGAGTATTCCCGGAGTAATCTCGGGTATTACAATGGTATTTGTACCGAGTGCAAGCACATTCCTTGTTTCGCAGTATTTAGGCGGAACAGATGACATTATGATAGGCGATATTATCGACAAAATCTTCTGGACTGACCAGAACACAGGCTCGGCTATTTCGCTTATTCTTATGGTGTTTATCTTCGTGTTCCTCATTCTTATGAATTTCTTTGGTGATGAGGAGGCGATTGCGTGAAAAAGACAAATAAAAAAAACGGCATACTGTCAAAAATCTACATTGCTCTTATTATGATTTTCCTTTATGCGCCTATCGCCGTACTGATTTTTTACTCTTTCAACAAGGGCAAATCTACCGTATGGCAGGGATTTTCGCTTAAATGGTATGAACAGCTTTTTAAAGACGATAATATTATGAACGCTCTCGGCAATACAATTATAATTGCCGTACTTGCTTCATTTTTTGCCACGATTCTCGGCACAGCCGCCGCAATCGGAATCAACAACTTCAAGGGCAAAAAACGTGTACTTATTCAGAATGCGTCAAACATTCCGATTATCAGTCCCGACATCGTAATGGGCGTTTCGCTTATGCTGTTATTTACGTTCCTCGGCGTTATGTTCAACTTTGAAATGGGCTTTGTAACGGTGCTGATTTCGCATATCTGTTTCTGCGTACCGTTTGTTGTGCTCAATGTTATGCCAAGAATAAGGCGAATGGACAGCAGTATTTACGACGCCGCACTCGACCTTGGGTGCAACCAGTGGCAGGCGTTCTACAAGGTTGTTATTCACGAGCTTATGCCCGGTATTTTCTCGGGACTGCTTATGAGCTTTACCTATTCGCTTGACGACTTTATCATCACTTACTTTACGAGGGGTGCAAAGTTCCAGAACCTGTCGATTGAGATTTACTCAATGACGCACAGGAGAATTTCACCGAAAATCAACGCTCTTTCAGCTTTGCTGTTTCTTGCGGTACTTATCATTATGATTATAATCAATCTGCGTGAGAGGCACGAGGAAAAGGTAAAAGCACAAAAGACGTGATTATATTTTATTTTAAGGGAGATTGAGAAATGAAAAGAACAATCAGTATTATCCTTGCTGTATTAATGACAGCATCGTTTGCGGCCTGTTTTTCAGGTTGCGGCAACAGCAGTAGTGCAGGTGAAGTAAATGTCTACAACTGGGGCGAGTATATCTCGAACGGTGAGGACGACCTTATGGACGTTATCGACGAATTTGAGAGCGAAACGGGAATCAAGGTAAACTACACCACCTATGAAACGAACGAAGAGCTTTACAATATGCTGAAAAACAGCAACGTAAGCTACGATGTTATTATTCCGTCGGACTATATGATAAGTAAGCTCATCGAAGAGGATATGCTGCTTGAACTTGATTTTGACAACATTCCGAATTATGATAATATTATGGATCGCTTTAAAAAGCTTGATTGCGACCCCGAGGGAAAATACACAGTCTGCTACAGCTGGGGCGTTACCGCAATTATTTATGACAAAACAAAGGTAAGCAAAAAACCTACTTCGTGGGACGCACTCTGGGACGAAAGTCTCAAAGGTCAGATTCTTCAGTTCAACAACAGCCGTGACGCAATGGCAATTGCAATGCAGCTTTGCGGAATCAACCCTGCAAACTGCACAAAGGAAGACGTTGACAAAGCGGCTGAAAAGCTTGCACAGCAAAAGCCGTTGCTTAAAAAGTATGTTATGGATCAAGTATTCACCGAAATGGAAAAAAGTCAGGCGGCAATTGCTCCGTACTATGCAGGCGACGTTGTGACTATGATGGACGCAAACGAGAATCTTGACTATGCAATGCCCGAGGACGGTGCAAACCTTTTCTATGACGCAATGTGTATTCCGAAATGCAGTAAGAACAAGGAAAATGCAGAGAAGTTCATCAACTTTATGCAGAAGCCCGAGGTTGCCGCAGAAAACTGCAAATATCTGAACTACGCAACACCGAATCAGGGAGCATATGACGAGTACCTTGACGAGGATATGAAGCAGAGCGAGCTTATCTTCCCGAGTGACGAATACCTTGACAAATGCTATGTATTCACGAACGTTCCCGATGACGTATACGCATATATGCAGGAACAGTTCGTAAAAATTCAGGCTGAATAAACATAAAAAATATGCAGGAACAGCGCAAAACTGTTCCTGCTTTTTTTATGTTTATTATTAGTAGAATAAATCTGCCGGTAATAGAAAAGTGTATGGTGCTGTACATACTGCAAGCATAATTGACGAAAATAATCTCTGTTTTTTTGTAAGGTCTGTTTTTCTGAAAGAAATAAAATAATTAAAAAGAAAAATACAAATTGCCGCAACAAATATTCCGCTTACAAGAAAAACAACAGCCCAAAAACTTGAAGTATCAGAATGATTAACAGCCAAATTTGCACCCGCCAAATAGCTGCGAATAATATTATCTCCTTCTTTATAATCGTAAGCACCTGACAAATACCCAACCTGACCAATAAAAAATAAATATATTACACCGATAAAATCAGAAGCAAAGCCAAGCAGCCAGACTCTAAGGATAGATTTTTTATATAATTCACAGCTGATTTTCCTAAATAATATCATAGAAATTATCAGTACAATTGCTGAATCAATTATAAAGTTACCTGCAAGCGAAATCAACCAAAGCAATGGTGAAAACATCATAAGCATAAACGGCGGCAAAATCATATTGTAAAGCCTAATCTCACCTTTTCTGTTATTGAGCTTTGTCTGCATATTTTCTTTTGCTAATTTTATTTTCATATAATGCACCTCTTTTCAAATTTTACTTTGTATTATTATATTAACTCAATTGATATAAAATGTCAATAATAATAAACCAAATTTTGTATAAAAAAAGAACAGCACTACGCTGTCCTTTTCAGTATTGATATAGTTTTAATTTATTTCATCATAATTATCAAGAAAACTGTGCTCAACTCCGTTTGACTTGTACCCAACCATTGTGTCAAGGCAGACGGAATGAATACTGTTGAAAATGCTCTTTTCTATATTCGGGTTTGTTTTTTTAAGCTCCTTTATAAGCTGTTTTATCTCCTGTCGCTTTGAATCGCCCGTTCCGTTCTCGCAGTTTTCGGTAAATCGACAGGCACACTGGATAAACTCAAGCTCGTTGTACTTTTGCCATGCGATTATTGCATCCTCGTGAATACAGTACATAGGACGGATAAGCTCCATTCCCTTAAAGTTCGTGCTATGAAGCTTCGGCGGCATTGACTGAATCTGTGAGCCGTAGAACATTCCGAGCAGTGTGGTTTCGATTACATCGTTGAAGTGATGACCGAGCGCAATTTTGTTACACCCAAAATCCTGCGCTTTTTTGTAGAGGTGTCCCCTCCTCATTCTTGCGCATAAGTAGCACGGAGATTTCTCCGTTTTGTCGGCTACGGTGAAAATATCAGTTTCAAACACTGTAATCGGAATATTAAGTAGTCTTGCATTGTCCTTTATCTTCTTTCGGTTTTCAGCATTGTAACCGGGATCCATTACAAGATAGACAAGCTCAAACGGCACCTCGCTGTACTTGTGAAGCTCCTGTAAAAGCTTTGCCATAAGCATTGAATCCTTACCACCCGATATGCATACGGCAATTTTATCGCCTGCGTTTACAAGTTTATAATTCTTTAACGCAATTAAAAACGGATTCCATATTCTTTTTCTGTAGGTTTTGATTATACTGCGCTCGACAAGCTCGTGTTTTTCAAGTCCTCTGCTCATATACTGCTCCCAAAAAGTTGTTTATTCAGGAGAATTATAGCACAACTTGATAAATAACACAACAGCCGCTCCGTTAATTCGGGGCGGCTTGTAGTTTATAATTATTTGCGTATAAATAAAATTCCGAGCGTGTTAGGTCCGCAATGAGTTGTTACCGTACAGCCTGCCGTAGTTTCAAGAATCTCTTTAAAATCGGGGCAGATTTCAAGTATCTTCTGTCTAACCGCTTCAACGTCCTCTTCACTGCATTTTGTATGCGTTATGAAAATTCGGCTCTTGTCTATGTCATCTCTATCACGCAAACGCTCCTCAACATAATTAAGCATAACTCTGCTGATGTTTCCACGATACTTTTTGCCGGGATTCATCTTGCCGTCCTTTACCTCAATGCAAGGCTTTAATTTCAAGAGATTTGCGCCAAATGCCGCAAGTGCAGAACAACGACCGCCCTTGTAGAGATAATCAATGCTGTCAACTACAAAGCTTGCCTCAATCTTTGAGGTTAGCGCAGTACATTCCTCGTAAATTTCCTTTGCTGATTTGCCGTCTCGTGCCATCTCTGCACCGTGCAGAACTGCAAGTCCCTGTCCTGTTGAGAGGTTTCGGGAGTCTACAACGTACACTCCTCCGACTTCCTCTGCCGCCATACAGGCGTTATGGTGTGTACTTGAAAAATCACTGCTTATATCAAAATGGACAATCTCATATCCCTGCTCACGCCAGAATTTAAAAACATCAAGATAATCTCCGATATTTGCGGCGCTTGTAGAAGGGAGCTTGCCGTTTTTGTCAACGTAACTGTAAATATCCTCGGGCGTAACCTCAAGTCCGTCACGCTTTGTTTCATCATTCATAACAACGTACAGAGGTACAATGCTGATTTCGTACTTTTCAAGTAATCCCTTTGAAAGGTCGCAGGTGCTGTCAGAAATAATCTTTACTTTCATCATTATTCTCCAAACTTTTTAATTTTTTGCTTGATTTATATTAATCTTAACATATCTTCAAGTATTATTCAATAGTCAGAGCAAAATAAAACAGCCGGAACTTAATAATTCCGACTGTTAATTTAAATGTTACTATATAAATAATCAATTATACTTCTGCGATTACTTCTACCTCAACAAGAACGTCCTTGGGGAGCTGTTTTACTGCCACACAGGAACGTGCCGGCTTTTCTGTGAAATACTTGCCGTAAACTGCGTTAAATGCCGCAAAGTCCTCCATATTCTTGAGGAAGCATACTGTCTTTACAGCCTTATCAAGTGAACTGCCTGCCGCTTCGAGAACATTTTTGAGGTTTGTGCAAACCTGCTCGGTCTGCTCCTCAATTGTTACAGCCTCAACGTTACCGCTTGCAGGGTTAATTGCAATCTGTCCCGAAGTGAAAACAAGTCCGTTTACCTTTACAGCCTGTGAATAAGGTCCGATTGCATCGGGTGCATTTTTTGTATAAATCTTTTCCATTTTGATTACCTCCGTATTTTATACAAGCTTAAAGCCAGCGTCTGTGAGTGCTTTTGTGATTTCTCTTACGTGCTCGTAATTCTTGGTTTCAAGCACGATTCTGAGATAACAGCCGGTTACGTCTGAACCCTCGCTTGCTCTTTCGTGATGAATTGAAATTACGTTTGCGCCTAGGTCGGCAATAATCTTTGAAACAGCAAGAAGCTGTCCCGGTTTATCCTGAAGTTCAATGCAGACAGTCTGCTGTCTGCCTGTCATAAGAAGTCCTCTCTTGATTACCCTTGAAAGGATTGTAACGTCAATGTTACCGCCCGAAACTATGCAAACAACCTTTTTGCCCTTTACGGGGAGCTTGTTAAACATAACGGCAGCCAGAGGAGCCGCACCTGCACCCTCTGCAATCATCTTCTGTGTTTCAATCAGCTTTAAAATTGCAGAACAGATTTCGTCGTCGCTTACGGTTACAATATCGTCAACGTACTTCTTTATGTATTCAAATGTATGCTCACCCGGCTCTTTAACCTGAATACCGTCAGCAACCGTGGAAACGGAGTCAAGTGTAACAATCTTGCCCTGCTTGATTGACTCATACATTGAGGGAGCACCCTCTGCCTGAACGCCGTAAACCTTGATGTTGGGGTTAAGGCTCTTTATTGCACACGCAACACCCGAAAGCAGTCCGCCGCCGCCGATTGCGGCAACAACAGCATCAACGTCCGGCATTTCGTTGAGAATCTCAATACCTATTGTGCCCTGTCCTGCAATTACGTTTTCATCGTCAAACGGATGAATAAACGTGTAGTTCTTCTCGTCACGCAGTCTTAAAGCCTCGTTGTATGCGTCATCGTAAACACCGGGTACCATACAAACATCTGCACCATAGCTCTTTGTAGCCTCTACCTTTGAAATAGGAGCGCCGTCGGGCAGACAGATAAGCGATTTGATTCCGTACTTTGTAGCGGCAAGCGCAACACCCTGTGCGTGGTTACCTGCCGAGCAGGCAATTACGCCCCTCTTCTTCTCCTCATCGGAAAGCTGTGAAATTTTATAGCCCGAGCCTCTTACCTTAAACGAACCTGTTATCTGTAAATTTTCAGGCTTAAGATAAATATCGCACTCATTGGTAATAGCCTGTGCTTTTACAAGGTGAGTGGGTCTGATTACGTCTTTAAGAACATATGAAGCATGATATATCTTGTCGAGTGTAAGCATAATATTCTTCCTTTTCCATTAATATACACTTTTATAATTTTAGAACAATATCACGATAAAATCAAGGATTTTTTGAAATTAGTAAAGAATTTATAATTTTTCTTTGCAGGATTAAATATTTTTAATTGCAAAAAGCAGATAAATATGATATTATTATTTAAATATTTGAAATATATTTGAAATAAAAAACTTTTGATAAACTATAATTTTGCGTTGAG
>DKWR01000043.1 GCA_002491825.1 Ruminococcaceae bacterium UBA7147 | reverse complement strand
GCCGAGGCACTCGGCAAATTATCGTTTATTTTACAAACCAAACTGAAATTAAAAAGTGATAATCAGAAATTAATTAGTTTTTCAGCGCCTGCAAGGGTGCGGGGATCCTTCCACCACGCTTGATAAATACTTCGGGCGAGCCCTGTCTTACAGGCATTACGGGACCTCTGCCGAGAAGTCCGCCAAAGTTGAGTTCATCACCGGCTTTCTTTCCGATAGCGGGAATAAGTCTTACGGCTGTTGTTTTGGTGTTGACCATACCGATAGCTGCTTCATCGGCAATAATTGCCGAGATAACCTCGGGAGTAATATCTCCCGGCACAACAATCATATCAAGACCAACAGAGCAAACGGCTGTCATTGATTCAAGCTTTGTGATGTCAAGATAACCGTTCTGCGCAGCGTCAATCATACCTGCGTCCTCTGTAACGGGAATGAAAGCACCGCTGAGTCCTCCAACGTGAGAGGAAGCCATAACGCCGCCCTTCTTGACAGCGTCATTGAGCAGTGCAAGAGCGGCGGTTGTTCCGTGACAGCCGCAGACCTCAAGTCCCATTTCTTCAAGAATATGTGCAACACTGTCGCCGACTGCGGGAGTCGGTGCAAGTGAAAGGTCAACAATACCAAAGGGTACGCAGAGTCTTTTGCTTGCTTCCTGTGCAACAAGCTGGCCCATACGTGTGATTTTAAAGGCGGTTTTCTTTACCATATCGGCAATCTGTGTAATATCCTTGCCTGCACCGCCCTTTGCAAGTGCGGCTCTTACAACGCCCGGTCCCGATACACCGACGTTGATTACCGTATCTGCTTCGCCGACGCCGTGGAATGCACCTGCCATAAACGGATTATCCTCGGGAGCGTTGCAGAATACAACGAGTTTTGCCGCACCGATGCAGTTTCTGTCGGCTGTGATTTCAGCCGTTTGCTTTACGATTTTACCCATCATCTTGACTGCGTCCATATTGATACCTGCTTTTGTCGAGCCGATATTTACGGACGAGCAGACAAAGTCTGTTTCGCTTAACGCCTGCGGAATGCTCTCAATCAGCGCATAGTCGCCGCTTGCAAAGCCCTTCTGAACGAGTGCAGAGTAGCCGCCGACAAAATTTACGCCAAGCTCTTTAGCCGCTTTGTCAAGTGCGTATGCAAACTTTACTACCTTTTTGCTCTGGCACGGAGCGGCTACCATACCGATAGGAGTAACGGAGATTCTTTTGTGAATAATCGGGATACCGTATTCCTTCTGAATATCCTCGCCTGTTTTTACAAGATCCTTTGCCGAACGGCAGATTTTGTCGTAAACCTTTGTGCAGGCTTTGTCAATATCCTCGTCAATACAGTCAAGAAGCGAAATACCCATAGTAATTGTTCTTACGTCAAGGTTTTCGTTGTCTATCATATTTATCGTTTCAAGTATATCTTTTGTTTCTAACATTTTATTAAACTATCCTTTCAATCCGCTTATTAAATCTTATGCATACTGTTGAAGATGTCTTCGTGCATAATGTGGATTTTGGTGCCTGTAGCTTCTCCTACCTTTTCAAGGTTTTCTTTAATCTGCTCAAAACCGATGTTTGATTTGTCGATTTCAACAAGCATAACCATTGCAAACATATCCTGAAGAACGCTCTGTGTAACTTCAACAATGTTCACGTCTGCCTGTGCGCAGGCGTCAGAAACCTTTGCCAGAATGCCAACTGTGTCTTTGCCAATAACTGTAATGATTGCTTTCATAAGATAACCTCCCGATTATGCAGGATTAATGCTTTGAACTTGCATAATTCCGCAGTAACCTATTAATAAGTATATAATAATTCATTGTTGTTTATTATATACTCATTTTTGACTAATGTAAAGGCTAAACTTGCATAAATTTGATTGTTATGCTATTATTTTTTTGGGAGGTATCTGTTTTATGAAACTATGTGACCTGCATATGCATTCGAATAATTCTTTTGATGCAAAAAACTCTGTTGATGAGATGTGCGAAAGTGCAATAAAAAGCGGTTTGTACGCAATCGCAATCACCGACCACTGCGAAGCACCGTGGATAAAAGACGGCGAAAACTGCGAATACGGAAGCTTTGACAGGCTTATTCCCAAGTCAATTGCAGAAACCCTGTCAGCAAAGGAAAAATACGCCGACAAACTAAAGGTGTTGTGCGGAATTGAGCTTGGCGAGCCGATGCACGATAAGGAATGTACCGAAAGGGCGTTAGCCTACGGCGCAAGCGACTTTACACTTGTCTCTGTGCATAACCTGAGGGGGATGGAGGACTTCTATTTTGTCGACTGGACGAAAGTCAGCATTGATGAAATTTTGAAACTGTACTTTGCTGAACTTGCAGAAACGGCAGAATTTAAATACTTTGACAGCCTTGCTCATCTTACTTATCCGCTTCGTTATATCAAGGCAAAAACAGGAAAAATTCCCGACCTTTCAGTATTCTGTGAAGATATTGACAATATATTTAAAATTCTTATTAAGAATAATAAAGCACTTGAAATAAACGTTTCGGGTTTGTTTAAGGAATTAAAAACAACTCTGCCCGATGAAACGCTTGTAAGACGTTTCAGAGAACTCGGCGGAAAATACATCACTCTCGGAACAGATTCACACAATGTTGATTCAGTCGGAAAAGGCATAAAAGAGGGAATAGAGGTTGCCAAAAAAGCAGGCTTTACACACTATACTATTTACGAAAATCATCAGCCGATACTGATTCCGATTGAAAAATACTAATCAAATGAAAACGAGGCTTCCGCATTTTGGAAGCCTCGTTGCTTTTTTAAAACTAAAATATGTAATTATAAAGTCTTTGCGATTTCTTTTATGTATTCCTTCAGCTGATCTTTGGTTTCGGGGTGTTCAAGTCCGACTTCAATCTGCGCCTGCAAAATTCCGAACTTGTTGCCCATGTCGTAACGCTTACCCTCAAATTCAACTGCCGTCATTCCTTTAGTAATGGCTATTTCACGCATAGCGTCAGTAAGCTGAATTTCACCGCCTGCGCCCGGCTTTGTACGCTCGAGAATTTCAAAAATCTCGGCAGGAAGTACGCATCTGTCAAGGATTGAGTACAGCGAAAGTACCTCTTCCTTTGTCTGCGGCTTTTCTTTCATATCCGTGCATTTGAATACATTGTCGTGCAGATTTTCAACCTTTAATGAGCCGTACTTGTGAATATCCTCTTCGGGAACAAGCTTAACGCCCACAACGCCCTCGCCGTACTCACCGTAGCAATCGATAAGCTGCTTGATTGCAGGAGTTTTGCTGACGATAACGCCGTCGCCGTACATAACCGCAAAAGGCTGGTTTCCGACAAATGACTTTGCTTTAAGTACTGCGTGGCCAAGACCTTTCATCTCTTTTTGTCTGATAAAGGTGATGTTTGCAAGGCTTGAAATTGCCTTTACGGTTTCAAGAAATTCCGTTTTGCCGCTCTTTTCAAGCTGTGCTTCAAGCTCGGGGGAAGCGTCAAAATGATCCTCGATCAGTCCCTTTCCTCTGTTGGTGATAATGAGAATATCTGTGATTCCCGCAGCAACTGCCTCTTCAACAATGTACTGAATTGTAGGCTTGTCAACAATGGGGAACATTTCCTTGGGCATATTTTTGGTTGCAGGAAGAACTCTTGTGCCTAAGCCTGCCGCAGGAATAACTGCTTTGGTAATTTTCATTTCAGTCCTCCGAAAAAATAGTAGTTGTTAAAATCTTATGAACAGCGGAATGTAGGAAACAATCACATATGCAGCTTCAAAGCATACTGCAAGTGCAAGGTTGACTCCTCCGCATTTTTCAAGCTCCTTGTTGATGTTTGGCGAATCAACATTTGACTTTATAAGGTTGATTTTCTTTGTACAGTGTTTATAATAGGTTCGGTTTGCCGTCAGACCGCAAACGAACATAATAACCAGCTTTGCAAGACTCAAAATGTAGGGCGAATACATAAAGATAATTTCATTCATTGAAAATTCCGACGAAAGCGAAAAAGAATAAAACATCTGCGTACCGTTCTGCATATTAAGAAGGCTGTTAATAAGCTCCTGATATTCCGGCATAAGCTGAATAAATGTTTCACCGACGGTAAGTCCGATTACAAGTAAAGAAATTAAAACGCCTACAGCAATCATTTTTCTGTAAAGGAAATAAACTCCCGAAAACAGAAAAGCCGCAAAGTTGAATTTTGAACTGCCGAAATTTTTGATTCGGTTGAACACAATCATAAAATATGGGGTGTTCTTGCCGACAAATTTTGACATTTCTCCTGCCGTAACATTATCGGCAATCGGCTGTTCGCTGTCAATCCCTGCCATCGGGTCAAACGGAATCCCTGATCCGCCGAAACCGAACGGAGGTACGCCCTGATTATAAGGCTGACCGTTATTACCATTTTGTGTATTCTGATTGTTGTTCTGCTTTCTGTCCTGCTCATTGAGCGGAAAACCGCAGTTATGGCAGTAAAACGTGGCCTTGTCATTTTCAAAACCGCATTTTTTACAGGTTATTGTGTCGTCATCGGTGTTGCCCGAACCGCCATTATTTTCACTGTATGTTTCTTCAAAGGAAAAATCCTCTGAATGCTTGTCCTCATAAAAGCAATGTCCGTTATTTTCGTAACATTCACGGTGATGCGGAGCACCGCATTCGGGGCACACAACAATGTCGTCACCGCTTTTGAATTGTTCATTGCATACGGGGCATTTGTATTGCGTAAATTCCATAATTTCCTCCGTATATTCTTTTACAAGTTAATTATAACAAATAAAAACTGTAAATGCAACAATAATAATTTATTTAAAATATAAGTTTACATTTCTGCGTAAATTTGGTATAATAACTAATTGTGATAAGATAATTTAAAATGAAAATATATATCAAAGAAAGGTATGTGTTTATGGTACAGTTTGAAGAATTGCTGCTCGGACTTCAGGCATTAAAGCCTGAAATTGACGATTTGTCCGACGCTCTCGGAATGAAGGGAATGCTGTCCGAAATTCAGCAGCTTGAGCTAAAGGCTACCGAGCCGGGATTCTGGGACGACGTTGAAAAGTCGCAGAAGGTTTTGCAGAGAACAGGTGCGCTCAAGGGCAAGGTCGAGGCATACGAAGGTCTTGTTGCAAAATACGAGGACACAGTTGCTCTGATTGAGCTTGCAAATGAGGAAGAGGATTTGTCGCTCCTTGAAGAGGCAGAAAGCGAAGTAAACGCAGTTAAGGAAAGCCTTGAAAAGCAAAGACTTCAGACATTGCTTACAGGCGAATACGATAAAAATAACGCAATTCTCACCTTCCACGCAGGCTCGGGCGGAACAGAAGCGCAGGACTGGGCGGAAATGCTATACAGAATGTACACACGCTGGGCAGAGGCTCACGGTTTCAAGGTTAAAGAGGTTGACTACCTCGACGGCGACGAAGCAGGACTTAAGAGCGCAGTTCTGCTTATAGAGGGCGAAAACGCATACGGTTATCTAAAAAGCGAAGCAGGCGTTCACCGCCTTGTGCGAGTATCACCGTTCGACTCGGCAGGCAGACGTCACACCAGCTTTTCTTCATTAGAGGTTATGCCCGAAATGGACGATGATATTCAGGTTAATATCGCACCCGAGGATATTAAAATGGACGTTTACCGTGCAAGCGGCGCAGGCGGACAGAAGGTAAATAAAACCTCATCTGCCGTTCGTCTTACTCATATTCCGACAGGTATTGTTGTTGCAAGTCAGGTTGAGCGTAGCCAGTATCAGAACCGTGACGTTGCAATGAAAATGCTTATTTCAAAGCTCGTTGAAATCAAAGAGCGTGAGCACCTTGAAAAAATCGAGGACATCAAGGGCGTTCAGAAGGAAATTACCTGGGGTTCGCAGATTCGAAGCTACGTGTTTATGCCGTACACAATGGTAAAGGACCACAGAACAGGCTTTGAAACAGGTAACATTCAGGGCGTTATGGACGGCGACCTTGACGGATTTATCAATGCATACTTAAAATGTGCAAGTCTTGGAACCTTGCAGAAATAAAAAGAGGGAATAGATATGAAATATTTTGTAATGCTTTGTGACGGAATGGCTGACGAGCCTGTTGAAGCGCTCGGCAACAAAACTCCTATGGAAAAGGCTGTTAAGCCTTGTATGGACAGCCTTGCCGCAAAAGGTGAAGTTGGAATGGTAAAGACTGTTGCAGAGGGCTTAAAGCCCGGCAGTGACGTTGCTAACCTTTCCGTTCTCGGTTATGAGCCTGCAATCTACTACAGCGGACGTTCTCCGCTTGAGGCGGCAAGCATCGGAATAGATTTAAAGGACACTGACGTTACTTTAAGATGCAACCTTGTAACGCTTTCCGACGAGGAAAATTACGAGGATAAAACAATGGTTGACTACTGCGGCGGCGATATTTCAACGCAGGAAGCAAAGATTTTAATAGATTACATTCAGGAAAAGCTCGGTGATGATACTTTCAAATTCTATTCGGGCGTTTCATACCGTCATTGTCTTGTGTGGAACAACGGCAACCCCCACCCCGGTGAGCTTACACCTCCGCACGATATTTCAAACCGTGTGATTACCGACTATATTCCCAAGGGCGAGGACACCGCAAAGCTTTACGAGCTTATGAAGAAAAGCTATGATTTGCTCAATGATCACCCTGTTAATAAGCAGAGAGTTGCAGAGGGCAAACGTCCTGCAAACTCAATCTGGCTCTGGGGCGAGGGCACAAAGCCGCAGCTTGACAGCTTTTTCGGAAAATTCGGCAAGAAGGGCAGTATGATTTCGGCTGTTGACCTTTTAAAGGGTATTGCAATCTGCGCAGGTATGAAGAGCGTAGACGTTGAAGGCGCAACAGGCTATATTGATACTAACTTTGACGGCAAGTGCAAGGCAGCAATTGACGAGTTCAAAAACGGTGCAGATTTCGTTTACGTTCACGTTGAAGCTCCCGACGAGTGCGGCCACAGGGGAGAAATGGAAAACAAGGTCAAGGCTATTGAGCTTATCGACAAGCATATCCTCGCACCCGTAACCGAGTTTCTTAATGGCTACGACGATTTTGCAGTTCTCGTTTGTCCCGACCATCCCACCCCACTTTCGATTAAAACACACAGCTCAAACCCTGTTCCGTACCTCATCTACGACAGCAAAAATGAAATAAACAGCAATGTAAAATGCTTCTGTGAAAAGGAAGCAAAGCAAACAGGCAATTACATAGAAAAAGGCTTTACAATGATGGATTATTTTCTGTCAAAGTAATAAAATTAAAATAATTTGAGCATATGACCTCAATGGAATTTTTCCGTTGAGGTCATATTTTTATGCTTGTCAACATAGTATTAAGTACAAGTTAATTTTGGAGGAATTTAAAATGACAAGCATAGAAGATAAGGGACGTTTTATTCAGGCTGTTAAGTGCCTGTGTCCGTCAATCTGCAAAAGGCTGTACCCATTGAGTGAGCGGCTTGAAAATTCCGCACAGGAAATAAGATTGCGCATAAACCGTCCGCTCTGCATAGTCTGCACCGACAATAAATATTATGTTACATCAAACGGCGGGTTGACAAGCACTCCGATAGACGGCTCAATGTACAGCGTTACACGTGCAGACATTGCCGATACCTTTCAGAATATCTGCAATTATTCCGTTTACACAAGACAGAACGAAATTATAAACGGCTTTGTCACGATGTTCGGCGGCCACCGTGCAGGAATAAGCGGAACGGCTGTTGTGAACAACGGAAAAATCGTGAATATACGTGATATTTCCTCAATCAATATCCGTATTGCAAGAGAGCATAAGGGATGTGCAAAACTGCTTGTAGAAAGGCTCGGAAATTTGCGTGGAGGAGTTCTGATTTGCGGTGCGCCCTGTTCGGGCAAGACAACCGTTCTGCGTGATATGGCACGTATACTTTCAACACAGTGCGGAAAAAATGTTTCACTGATTGACGAAAGGGGAGAGCTTGCAGGCGCTGTTTCGGGGGTGTTCAGAAATGACATAGGAATGTGCGACGTGTACGATTCCTACAAAAAGAGCGAGGCAATGATGCAGGCAATTCGCAGTATGGCTCCCGACATAATAATCTGCGATGAAATAGGCGCAGAAGATGATATAGAGGCAATTGAACATACGGTAAACAGCGGCGTTATTGTAATTGCAACAGTCCACGCCGCAAACGAGTACGAGCTTAAGCATAAGGAAAACATACGCAGAATTTTCAAAACAGGAGCGTTTTCAAAGGTTGTTTTTCTGTCCGACAAAACAGCTCCGGGCAAAGTTGTGAAAATCTCCGAAGCAGGTGACATCTTTGGCTCTTAAAATTTTAGGCGGACTTCTGCTTGTGCTGTCGGGATTTTCGGCAGGGTGGTTCTGTTCAAAAAAGCTTTCAATGCGAAAAGATTTCTTTAAAAGAATTATAAGCTTTATATCTAATCTTTCAACACAGTTCCGCTACAGCACATCGGATATTTTTACTCTCGTGTCGCTTTCGGCAAGCACCTCGGGACTCGACTTGTTTGAAATCAGTAACGAAACGGGAACTCCGTTTTGCAGAATATGGACTCAAAGAGTAAACGCAATTCCCACTAAATTCGGATTAAAAAAAGGTGATACTGCTCTGTTGCTCGAATTCGGCGAACAGCTCGGCAAAACAGACGTTGACGGACAGCTGAAGCACCTTGAACTGTATGAGGCGTTATTTAAAAAACAGTTGACGGATGCAGAAAACGAGATAAACAAAAAATCAAAGCTATACAAAACAATGGGCTTTTTTGTCGGAACGGCAGCGGCTCTGATGATTATTTAAGAGGTAAAAATGGACGTTGAGCTTATTTTCAAAATTGCGGCAGTCGGGATAATCGTTGCGGTGCTTACCCAGCTTTTAATACGCAGCGGACGTGAGGAACAGGCAATGCTTACTTCGCTTGCAGGGCTTATTGTGGTGCTAACGCTCGTAATAACCCAGATAAGCTCGCTGTTTACAACGATAAAACAGCTATTTGGTTTTTAAATGAATATACTTTCAGTTTGTGTGCTCGCTGTAGTCACCGTAATAATAATGGTAATGCTCAAGCCGAAAAACGGTGAAATCGCCCTTATGCTCGGACTTGCCTGCTCGGTACTTGTCCTTATTTCGGTGCTTTCTCAGGTTTCGGGCGTGATAGAAACAATAAACAGCATTATAGCCGCCTCACAAATCAGTACAAGCTACGTGGTGATTCTGCTTAAGGTAATCGGAATCTGCCTTGTGACGGAGTTTGCGGTAAACACCTGCAAGGATGCAGGAAGTCAGTCGCTTGCAAACAATGTGTCGCTTGCCGGAAAAATTATGGTGACGATAACCTCACTGCCGCTTTATTCCGATATTTTGAATACAGTTTTGTCGCTCGTTTCGTAATTTTTAATATACGACCTCGTTTGTGGAGGAATGACGTGAAAAAATTTATAATTGTAACAATAACCGCTGTCGTATTTATCTGCCTGTCGGTTTTTTCAGTATCGGCGGAAGAAAACTCAATGCTATACGACCTTTCGGGAGTGTATGACAGCCTGTCGGATGATGCAAAGCAAAGCCTTGAAAATATAGGCGCATACAGCGCAGATCCGAACAGTCTGTCGGAGATTTCCTTTTCCTCGATAGTCGGTGAAATCGCAAATATGGCATCGCAGAATATTTCTTCACCGCTTAAAGGACTTATAAATATTTCAGCACTTTTACTGCTCTGTTCAATTCTCACCGCCTACAAAGGCTCGCTTACAAATGATATATCAAATACAATCAATATCGTTTCAACGCTCTGCATAACCTGTGCAGTTGTAATGCCTGCAATAAACGTTATCAAAAGCACTGCAAGCGTAATTGAAACGGCGTCAAACATAATGCTTGCCTATCTGCCCGTTATGCTCACGATTATGGTTTCGTCGGGACGAGCCGTAAGCGGAGCAAGCTACTATTCAATGATGCTTGCGGCAGGCGAGGGAGTGGGACAGCTCTCTTCAAAAATCATCGTTCCACTGCTCAATATGTTCCTCGGAATCAGCGTGACCTCAAGCGTATCGCCCGACATAAACCTTTCAGGCTTTGTAAACTTAATTTCAAAGACTGTAAAATGGCTGTTAAGCTTTGCAATGATGATTTTTTCTGCTCTTTTGTCGTTTAAACAGATTATCACAACTTCGCTTGACGACGTAACCTCAAGAGCTGTAAGGTTTTCTCTAAACTCATTTATCCCAATTGTAGGCTCTGCTTTGTCGGACGCATATAAAACCGTTCAGGGCAGTATAACTCTGCTGAAATCGGGAGTGGGGGTATTTGTAATAATCTCAATTGCAGTAGTGTTTATGCCTGTAATTTTGCAGAGCCTTATGTGGATAGTAACGCTATGGCTCGGCAAGTCAACAGCCGAGGTGCTCAATCTCCCTCAATGCTCAAAACTCCTTGAAAGCGTAGCAACTGTTTTTTCAACACTGCTTGCAATTATCCTCTGTATTATGGCTGTGTACATAATCTCAACGGCAATAATTCTGATAACGGGAGGCGGTGCAGGATGAACGAAATACTCACCGTCACCTCGGCTATTTGTGCGTCGGCTCTGATTTGTACGCTTGTTTCTAACTTTGTAACAGACGGCAGTACAAAAAAGATTATCTGTCTTGTCCTCGGTGCGTTTATAATCTGCTCAATGATTGTGCCGATAAAAAATGCAGTAAACGGATTCAGCGAAGAAATTGCAGAAACGGACATTTCCGACTTGGCTGTTTCAACCGATGACGAAGCTTACAGCAGAGAAATTTTAATGCAGACAAGAAAAAATCTTGAATCAGCTTTAAAGGATTTGCTTTTGCAAAACGGTGTTGAAATCAACTCCTGCGAAATAATTTTAGCTTTAACCGATGATGATAGCATAATCATCTCATCGGTAAGCATATATATAAGCAAAGAGTACACGCAGTACAGTGATTTGATAAGTGAAGTAACATTTCAGAATTTTTCGGTACAGCCGAACATAATAACGGAGTGAAAAATGGACGAAAGCAAAACAGTCGGACGGGTAAAAAAGCTGTTTGACAACGACAAAATGCGAAGAATAATTATAATCGCAGGAATAGCGGGAATTGCGCTTATTTTCCTTTCAAATTACATAGATTTGGGAAATTCGTCAGACAAAAAACGAGAGGAGGAATTTTCCGTAACAACATACAGTACGCAGATTGAAAATGACCTTCAATCCGTTATATCGCATATTGAGGGTGCAGGAAAAACCGAGGTGCTGTTGACAATGGAAAACAGCGTTGAGTATGTTTACCTTGACGACAGCACAACAAAGACAAAGGAAATCGAGCCAATTATCAGAGGAGTGCTCGTTGTTTGTGAAGGCGGTGACTCGCCTGTCGTAGTTGAGCGGATAACCGATGCGGTTACAAAATCGCTTGACATATCGGCGGCAAAAGTATGTATTACAAAATTATCAGAATAAAGGTCGGTAGTATTATGAAATTTCAGAAGAAATATATTGTTCTTGCAACGCTTGTGCTGGCACTCGGAACGGCAGTTTACGTAAACTGGCAGTTTGCAGGGGCAAAGGCGAACACAACCTCAAAGGAACTTGGTGCGGCGTCATATGTAAACGCAACGGTGTCCAATTCAACGTCTGATGAAGCGGTGCAGACCTCGGCGCTTTCAAAGGAGCAGAAAAACTATTTTGCCACCGAGCGCACAAAACGTCAGGCAACGCAGGATAAGGTGATTGACGAGGCGAAGGAAACGCTTGACCTTGAAAATGTCAGCGAAAGCGAAATGACCGAGGCTCAGAAAAGCGTTGAAAAGCTGCTTAAAACCTACACAATTCAGGACAGCATAGAGAGCATAATCAAGGCAAAGGGCTTTTCGGAATGTCTTTGCTACATAAGCGACGAGGGAGTGACGGTTATCGTGCCCGACTCCGAGCTTAACGATACCTCGGCGCTTGTAATTGACGACGCTGTAACCTCTCATTACGACGTAGGCTACGAGGATATTTCAATAGTCGGAGCGTAAATTAACATATAAAAGCAACAGGCAGATTCAAAGCATTTAGCTTTAAATCTGCCCGTTTTGAGGTATTTAAAAATGAAATCCCGGTTATTTTAATGTTACATTATATCCGGCAAGATATTTCTGAAGAACCGTTACGTCAAGAATTGAAACTCTGCCGTCACCGTTGAGGTCGCATTTATCGTTTACTTTTGCTGCTCCGAGTCCTGCCTTTTGGATATAAGTTACGTCCTCAATGTTTACTTCTGTGTCGCCGTTTGCGTCACCTGGTTTATTGTAAATTGAGGTGTAGCCGTTACGATACAGAACAGCAAGCTCGTCATACATTTTTGAATAAAGTCTTGCCTGGAAGTTTGTAAGACGGAAACCGCAGCCGCTTAAGTTCATTTTTGCAATTTCAAGACCTTCGGGGCTTGTACCTCTTTCGTCAAAGCCAACAGATGCCGAGCCTGTGCCGTTGAGGTCAATTGCATATCCTGTTTTGGGGTCAAATGAAGTTTTGCCGCTTGCATTATGATACTTTGTGATAATCAAGCTTGTTGAAGCAAACACACCGCCTGACCATTTTTCGGTTGACTCGTCATATGTGCCGTCAGGTCCGAGAAGGTTACAGGTGATTGCTGCCATACCGTCACGGTCGGTATAAGAGCCGAGTCTTGTTTCTCTGTACCAAGGGTTACCTGTGGTTGCAGTCGGATGAATAAGCATTGTACATCCCATAGCGGCGTAGTATCTGCCAAGCTCGGGATAGAAATGACCGTCACGGCAGATGTCAATGCCGATTTTGCCCCACTCTGTTTCAAACATATACGGTGTGCTGCCGCATACAGACCACTTTGATTCATTGCCTGCACGGTGCATCTTCTGATAAGAATCAATTTTTCCGTCGGGGTAGAGAATAGCGGCTGAATTGTAAACCTTTTCTGTGCCGCCGTCAGTCATATCATAAATCGGTTCGTCCTCTTTTTCTGTCAAACCAAAGATGATGTACATTCCGTACTGCTGTGCGTATTTTGAGAAATAGTTTGTTGTAGGTCCGGGAACGGTTTCTGCAAGCGCAACCTGCATTGCAACTCCCGATTCCTGATAATACGGGTCATTTTCAGGTTTTTTCCATTCATAGCCTGTCAGTACTGTTTCGGGGAATACAAGAATGTCAACACCCTTTTCGCCTGCTTCAACGACGTATTTTTCCATAGCGTCAATGTTAGCCTGTTTGTCGCCCCATACACCCGGCATATTCACAACAGCGGCAACAGGACCGTCTGTTACATTATTGCTGTAAGAAAGCTTGTCGCCTGCGTCCTGCATATCTGCAAGCTTATCATACCACTTTGCGTAGTCCTCGGGACGGAAGTCCTGATTTGTACAGGTTGAGCCTGTGCTTGCCTTGAGAGATTCCTTGTTTGTAAGCAGTCCGGCTTCTCCTGTTATAATATCAGCTTCGGTATTTGCAAAAACAGTTTCATCGGTAGTACCTGCATAGTACTTTGTGCCGGACTGTAAAATTACCGAGCCGCCGGGGAAGTCATAAGCCTGTTTTCCGTTTGATTTAACAGGTCCGTCAGCACCGACAAGGTTGGAGCTTAAAAGTGTGTAGCCGTCACGGCTTGTATTACTCTCAATTCTGTTCTTATAATACCATTCCCAGCCGGTGTCTTCTTTTATGCCGTCACCGTCTGTATCAGTGTAGCTTCTTGAAGTTGCTGTCGGATTAAGAAGAATGTTACATCCCTTTGCCGCATAATATCTTCCGATTTCGGGCATTGCATATGTATCATAGCAAATGCTAACACCGAGCAGTCCGTATTCGCCTGCGTCAATTAATACGGGATTTTCACCGGGAGTACACCATGAACCTTCAACAGGACTGATTTTCTGGTATGTGGTAACTTCACCCTCTGGTGAGCATATAAAAGCGGAGTTGTAAGCGTGTTTATCATCATCAGGGATTGTTTCCGTTGCACCGTAGATAATCCACATATCATATGTGTCTGCAACCTCTGCAAAGGTTGTTGCGGTCGGATCGTCAGAAGTTTCGGCAAGGTTTACTGCCGTCTGATAGGCAAGTGACTCGGGGTCGCTTGACGAAACATAACCTGTTACACACATTTCGGGGAATAGAAGAATTTTTACTCCCTTTTCGTGAGCTTCGTCAACGTAGCTTAACATTGAACTTACGTTTGCTTCTTTGTTGCCCCAGGTTGACTTGAAGTTTACAACTCCCAGCTCATCCTTTTCAAAGGTGTGCGAAACCTTTGGCTGACTGATTCTGTCCAATCTGGTGTAGTCGGCTGCGAAAGTTGTAACCGACGCTGTCATAATAATTGTAGATGCGACTGCAACAGATACAACCTTTTTTGACAGCTTTCTTACTCTCTTCATAAAATCACCTCATAAATTATAATTACCTTGCGGCATTATATAAGTAAAAATGAGGTACAAACCATAGTGGTTTGTACCTCATTGTACTTGCAATAAAATTATATTAACTTGCAAAAAAATCAATTATTAATAAGAATAAAGCAAAAAATACAATAAATATGAATAATTGTTGTTTGCAACTTTCAAATTCACTCTTATTATACACCCAAAATCTGCATTGTCAACCATCTTGTTTATTTTTGGTAAAAATACTTTAAAATCATTAGAATTTATAAATTAATTGCAGAAAGTTATATAATTCATAAGATAAAATTGAGTTGGATTATTTAATATATTGCATTTTTTGTATAAAATAGAAATTGTCAAAAACAAGCTTGTTCATAAACATTTTATAAATCACCCGATTTTCCTGCTCGCATTTGATAATAGCAGTAAATGAAGGGGGGGATTTTTTGTACAAAAACCATCAGATGAACAGACATCATAACTTAAACTGCTCCTGTGCAAAATCTATGACCGACTTCGGTCCCGAGCCGTTTGTTGTAAATATCGAGAATGCAACCTGTAACAACACAAATTTCAGAACAGCTTTATGGACAGGCGAAAATTTACAGCTTACTTTAATGAGTATTCCGAAAAACGGTGAAATCGGAGTTGAATCCCATAACTGCACCGACCAGTTTCTTCGTGTTGAATCGGGAAAGGGAATTGTAAAGATGGGCACTTGCAGGGATAAAATGAATTTTCATAAATATATCGGGGCAGGCGATGCTGTCTTTGTTCCAGCCGGTACGTGGCACAATTTAATAAATTATTAACGCAGAGAGAACTGCGGCTTGTAAGCGGAGCTTGTCCCTGTCGAGTAAGTCCGGAGAGCTGGTCAAAGGTTTGCAGGCTCAACAGAACGGCTTTAAAACTGCTTGACCCGACTGAAAAGGAGCTTATGAATACTGCCAATGAATTTGCAAAGGAGTACTCGGCACTGCTTGATAATTGCAAAAATGCACAGAGTAAGGCAATGAAGTCGGAGTTGCTTGAAGAAACGCTTATATTCAAAGACTTCAAAACAGCAGGCGTTCAGGGAATAACAGGCTGTAAAATCCGTTCGCTTATACTTCCGCTCCTTGCAGACCACGTTTTAAGAGAAGCAAACCACTATATACGTCTATTAAAATGCTGAAAAAGAAAAAAGTCCTCTCATAACACGAGGGGACTTTTACTGTAATATCAGAAAAAGTTAAGCTGTTTAAAAAGAAATATCCATAAAAACATCGTAAAACACGCCGTTATTGAGGTGAACACAACCGTTGCGCCCGAAAGCTCATAATCGCTTCCCATCTGTTGCGACATTGTAAACGACGATACTGCACAGGGTGAGCAGAAAAGACCGATAAGCGAAACAAAGTCAACTCCTCTGAATCCGAGCAGAGATGCAGCAGTAAGGCAAATTGCAGGCACTGCAACAAGACGTGCCAAAATGCAAATGACAAGATTTCTTCGGCATTTCTTAATGCTTTTAAAGGTTACGGACGCACCGAGTATCATAAGCGCAATCGGCGTAGCCGCTCCGGCAATATCGGAAACAACGCTGTCTATTGCTTGCGGCAGTTTTATATTAAATGCAACGGCTAAAATTCCTGCAACAGAGCCGATTATAAGCGGATTTGTTACAATTCCTTTCAGAATTTTCAGAAGGTTGATTTTGTTTCCTCTGAAAACTTCAAGCGTGATTACAGCAAGAATGTTGTACATCGGAACAATCACCGTTACAAGCACCGCAGTCATTCCGAGCTTGCCCTCGCCGAAAATGTTTTCGACAATCGGCATTCCCATAAGAACAAAATTACTTCGGTAAATAGCCTGAATCATTGCGCCCCGACTGTAGTTTGACTTCTCGGCAATCAGCGTAAACCCGATGGAAAGCACATAGATTATAGCAACTGCAACGACTGCAAAAATAAGGAGCTTTGGATTAAATACGCTTGAGAAATCCGAGCCGAAAATGTTGTTGAACATCAGAAAAGGGAAGAACACCGTAAAAACAAGCTTGTTAAGCTGGGGCAGAAAGCTTTCTTTAAGAATATTAAGTTTTCGTATTGCAAAGCCTATGAAAAGCATAATGAACATAGGCAGAACTGCGTTTAACGCTATGTAAAAATTTTCCATATTATTGTACCCTTGTTCAAACAGAAAAGTGTATTGCGTATTGTAAGAATATCACAAAATAAATCATTTTTCAACAAAACACACAATCAACCGAAAATGTTTATCAATTAAAGTTGAAAACATCTCTGCAATGTGTTAAAATAGTTGCATTAACCTTGAAAGGGTGTTTATGTTGAAAAAATGCGATTATTGCGCAAAGGAAATTTCTTACTTTGAGCAGTACTGTTGTGATGAGTGCCACGCAAAAACGAATAAGTTTTACGAAATGAGCGAAAAATTTGAAAAGCTGTTTTCGATTGTCAATATGATTTGCGTTTTCGGAATACCTGTCGGAGTGTTTCTGTTCCCGTTTGCAAAGGTTCCCGGAACTGTTATAGCTTCGATAAGCTGTTTTATACTCGGAATCCTGCTTATCCTGCTTCCGTTTCCGACGGATAGTATGATTTCAAAATTCAAGCTGAAAAAGGCTGTTAAGATTACACGGATAATAGGAATCAGCGTTATCGCACTCGGAGTTTTGATTTGTGGATTTTTAATTTTCTTTCTCTTCACTGAATAATTGAGCCTAAAGCGTCAACACTACTATCAGCATCATTAAAGGAGGACTTTGAATGCTTGATAGAATAGCGTTGACGCTTCTTATAATCGGCGGACTCAACTGGGGTTGTGTCGGTATCTTCCGCTTTGACATCGTCGCATGGCTTTTCGGCGGACAAGTGGGAATCGTCAGCAGAATCATCTATATTCTTGTCGGTCTTGCGGCAATATGGTGTATTTCACTGCTTTTCAGAGATTCAAGAAATACCGTAATGGAAGATTCGGCTTCAATAAGGGATTAGTTATAATAAAATAAAAGGGTTGGTTCATTTGAGCCAACCCTTAAAAAATTCATTGATTAAAGTGTTTCAACAATAGCCTTTGTATCTCTTGCAATTACCATTTCTTCGTCGGTTGCAATAAGCTCAACCCTGATTTTTGAGTCGGGAGCCGACAATGTACCTGTAACGCCTCTCATAGCCTTTGCGTTGAACTCCTTGTCAAGCTTAACACCAAGACAAGCAAGGTAGTCGCAAACCTTTTCACGAAGCTGCGGCTGATTTTCGCCGAGACCTGCTGTGAATACAATGCCGTCACAGCCGCCGAGTGCAACGTAGTAACTGCCGATGTACTGTGCAATCTGATAGTAGAGCATTTCGTGAGCAAGATGTGCTCTGAGATTTCCGTCAGCCTCTGCCGCAGAAACATCACGGTCATCTGATGAAACGCCCGAAACACCGAGAAGTCCCGATTCCTTGTTGAGAATTTTTGAAATTTCATCGGGTGTAAGGTGTTCTTTTTCGGCAATGAATGTAACAACCGACGGGTCAAGTGAGCCTGAACGTGTGCCCATCATAAAGCCGCCGAGGGGAGTAAGTCCCATTGTTGTGTCGATTACCTTGCCGTTCTTTACTGCCGTAATTGAAGAGCCGTTGCCAATGTGGCAAGTTATGAGCTTAAGCTCTTCCTTCTTTCTGCCCATAAGGTCAGCCATTTTATCCGTTACATAGCGGTGCGAAGTGCCGTGGAAGCCGTACTTGCGAACGCCGAATTTTTCATAATACTTATAGGGAATTGCATACATAAATGCTTTTTCGGGCATAGTCTGGTGGAATGCAGTATCAAAAACTGCAACCTGCGGAACCTTTGCGCCGAAAACTCTTGTGCAAGCCTCAATACCCTGAATGTGCGCAGGATTGTGAAGCGGAGCAAGGGGGGCAAGCTCCTTGATTTTATTGATAACATCGTTGTTTACAAGAACAGATTTATCAAAGTATGAACCGCCCTGTACAACTCTGTGACCGATTGCCGTAACCTCGGACAAGCTCTTGATTGCGCCGTATTCAGCGTCAATAAGCGCATTCTTAACAGCCTCAAATGCCTGTGTGTGGTTGAGCATTTGTGTTTTACGCTCAATTTTTTTACCGTCGGGTGTTTTAAATCCGATGAATGCGCCGTCAGTGCCGATTCTTTCGCAGTTGCCCTTTGCAAGCACTTTTTCGTCAGTCATATCAATAAGCTGATATTTCAGCGAAGAACTGCCTGCATTAATTACTAAAATTTTCATTTATGTTCATCCCTTCTTTTGTTGATTAGATTTAAGAAATGATATATAATATAATACACAATATATATAATACTCCAATATTTTTATGTTTTCAAGTGCTTTTTTACATATTTTGGCGAAAAATACGAGGTGTAACTATGGCTGTAGCCGTTATTAGTGAATTTAATCCGTTTCACAACGGTCACAAGTATTTAACAGAAACTGCAAAGAAACTTACAAATGAACCTGTTATTGCGATTATGAGCGGAAATTTTACGCAAAGGGGAGAGGTAGCCGTTACCGATAAATTTTCAAGGGCAAAAACAGCTCTTGAAAACGGCGTTGACCTTGTTCTGGAGCTTCCTGCCGTTTATGCCGTAGCAAACGCACAGCGTTTTGCTTTTGGCGGAGTGCAGATTGCAAAATCGTTTGACTGCGTAAATTATCTTGCTTTCGGCTGCGAAAGCGGAAATGTTGACAGCCTGAAAAAAACTTTGGATGCAGTTGAAAATCCTGCGGTAAATGAACTTATTTCCGCAAAAATGAGCAGCGGCGATTACTATCCGAGAGCGTTGCAGTCAGCAGTCAGCGAGGTTTTCGGCGAAGAAACGGCAGAAGTTCTGTCCTCACCCAATAATATTCTTGCGGTTGAATATCTCAAAAATCTTGCTGATACCAATATTCAGCCGCTTGCAGTCAAACGAATAGGAACTGCTCACGACAGCGAAAAGACCAATGGCGAATTTGCTTCGGCTTCGCTTGTGCGCAGTATTCTACGCAGAAATGAAAATGCTGAAAAGTACGTTCCGTCAGTTGCACAAAGAATTACCTTTCCAGAAAACCTTGAACGCATAATGCTTTATAAGTTCAGAATGATGAGTGCCGAGGATTTCAGCTTACTGCCCGATGTAAACGAAGGGCTTGAAAACAGAATTGTTGATGCAGTAAAGAATTATAATTCTGTTGAAGAAATAATCTCTGCAGTAAAAACAAAACGCTACACTCACGCAAGACTGCGCAGAATTATGACCTGCGCATTGCTTGATATTACCGAAAGCCTACAGCGTACACCGATTGAGTACGTGCGTGTTCTCGGCTTTACCAATACAGGTGCATCACTTTTAAAAAACTGCCGCATTAAGGTTGTCACATCTGTTGCAAAGGCGCTGAAATCAGATTCAAATATATCAAAGTTACTTGAAAAAGATGTTCTTGCAACCGATATAGCCGCTTTGGCATATAATGATGTCGGCAGATGCGGAAGTGACTATGTAGAGCAAATTGTTAAAATATAATTATATGTTACGAAATGAATAAAAAACAATTAAGCAGTATGACATTTGTACATAAATGTCTAAATTGTTTACATAAAATTACATTTTACCCCTTGTGTATTTGGTAAAAATATATTATACTATAGGAGGATAATTATACTGATGTACATAAACGGCAATTTTTATTGTGAATTTATTTTGAATCAGTAAAACTTTAAGTATGAAAAGAGGTATATTATGGCTTTTAAATTAAACGATGAAAGACCCCCTCTCGAACAGTTCCTACAGGGAGAATCTGCTCATGCATATGAGTTTTTAGGCTCTCATTTTGTGAATTGGGACAACAGAGACGGTGTTGTTTTCAGAGTATGGGCACCGAATGCTCTTTCAGTATCCGTGGTGGGTGATTTCAACAACTGGGACAAAAACGCAAACTATATGTACAAGATTTCAGATTCAGGCGTCTGGGAGCTGTTCATTGAGGGTGTGCAGGAATATGCCTGCTACAAATACTGCGTTGAAACCCCTTGGTCGGAGCGCAGGTTAAAAACCGACCCTTACGCTTTCCATTGCGAAGTACGTCCCGACAACGCTTCAAAGGTGTATGAAATTGACGGCTACGAGTGGAACGACGAGGAGTGGTTCAACTTTAAAAAGGAGCATCCTCACAAAACACAGCCTATCAATGTTTATGAGATAAACGCAGGCTCGTGGCGCAAAAACGAGGATGGTACATTTTTCACCTACCGTCAGCTTGCAGATGAGCTTATTCCCTATGTAAAAAATATGGGATATACTCATATTGAGTTTATGCCTATTACCGAGTTCCCGTTCGACGGAAGCTGGGGTTATCAGGTAACAGGCTACTATGCCGCAACATCCCGTTACGGTGAACCGAAGGATTTGATGTATTTAGTTGATAAATGTCATCAGGAGGGTATCGGCGTAATCCTTGACTGGGTACCTGCTCACTTCCCGAAGGACGGTCATGGACTTGCTCGTTTTGACGGTACAGGCTGTTATGAATACGAGGATTACCGCATCGGCGAGCACAAGGAGTGGGGAACATACATCTTCAATTACGGAAGATTTGAAGTAACAAGCTTCCTTATTTCTTCGGCTATGTTCTGGCTTGATATGTACCACGTTGACGGTATTCGTGTTGACGCTGTTGCGTCAATGCTCTATCTTGACTACAACCGTAAAGACGGCGAGTGGATTGCAAACTGCTACGGCGGACGTGAAAACCTTGTTGCCGTTGATTTCCTGCAGAAGCTTAATTCTACAGTTCATATGTTCCATCCCGAGGCTATGATGATTGCAGAGGAAAGCACTGCTTGGCCTAACGTTACACGTTATCCGATTCAGGATATGGGACTCGGATTTGACTACAAGTGGAATATGGGTTGGATGAACGATATGCTTTCCTACATTTCGCTTGACCCGCTGTGGAGAAATTACCACCACGACACTCTTACCTTTAGTATGGTTTACGCTTTTTCCGAGAACTTTATGCTCCCGATTTCGCACGACGAGGTCGTTTACGGCAAAGGCTCTCTTATCAATAAAATGCCCGGCGGATACGACCAGAAGTTTGCAGGCGTAAGAGGCTTTGTTACATATATGATGGCTCATCCCGGCAAGAAACTGATGTTTATGGGCAGTGAAATCGGTCAGTTTGATGAGTGGAACGCTGAACAACAGCTTCAGTGGAATCTGCTTGACTACGAAAAGCACCGTCAGTTAAACCACTTCTTTGCAGAGGCTAACAAATTCTACCGTGACGTTCCTGCAATGCACGAAAACGACTATGACTGGGACGGTTTCCAGTGGATTGCACTTGATGATTATAAGCAAAGCATAATTGCTTTCCGCAGAATTGCAAACGACGGAAGTGAAATAATCTGCATCTGCAACTTCCAGCCCGTCACTCGTGAAAAATACAGAATCGGCGTTCCCGTTTACGGTATTTACGAGGAAGTATTCAACTCCGAAAGTGAGGAATTTGGTGGTTGCGGAATTGTAAACAGCGGTGATATTAAAGCTAAAACTGTTAAAGACCACGGACTCGATTACTCAATGGTGCTCACGCTTCCGCCTCTCGGCGTAACGTATTACAAGCTTAAAAAGGAGCTTCCCGTACCGGTCAGAAAGAAGTCTACTTCAAAAATGAAAGCTAAAAAGGAAGCTGCCGCAAAGAAAGCAAAGGAAGAAAAATCTGCGGCTAAAAAATCCGAGGATAAAAAGGCAACAGAAAAGAAAGCCGAAGAAAAGCCAAAGATTGAAGTTACAGAAAAAACAGATACAACCGCAGAAGCAAAAGCAGAATAAAACAAAAATTATTTAAGCTGTTTCAGAACATCCTGTTTTGAAACAGCTTTTTTATGTTTGCAGTTTGTTTTTTATACAATAAACTATAATTAAAGTGTGGAGTTTGGAGTGTGGAATGTGGAGTTGTGGTCGAGTGGATAGGTTGCAATAATAGAAAAGTCTACTTCCCGAATTAATTTATATGCGTATGCGGCGTTGCCGCAGAAGTTGATTTTTAGTATTTTTACTAAATGTAGCACTGTGTTAAAACTAAATATTTGCATTTGTAAAAATATAATCCTGTCCTCTATTTTCGTAGGGAATAGTTTGTCAATACAAGTGCAACAAAAGTGCAACAAAACAAGCAGAAATTTGAAGAAAATTAAAAAATCAGTCGAAATTTCAAAACTCCGACTGATTTTTTGTTTTCTTCCTTATATATTTTTTATATTCTTTTTCAGGTATTTTTTTAAAAGAGGGTTGTAAGTAACTTCCAAAGCATTTCTCGGACAGGTCTTAACGCAACGTAAACAGCGTATGCAATTTTTGCTGATTTTACCGCCTGAAATCGCCTGCATAGGGCAACTCCTCTTGCACAAATCACATTTGTTGCAATCTGCTGTGCGGCTTATTTTAACTCCGAGGTGACTGCGTAAATTCGGAAAAATGTAAGGCAGAATACCTTTTCTCTCTTTTTTGACAACAATCTCTTTCGGCTGTTTAATCCTCTTTAAAACAGGCTTTAAAATTTCAGCGTCAAATTCGGCAGGCTCGTCAAGATATGTATGTCCCGTCGGTACATATTCAGCCGCAATAACCTTGCCTTTTACAAGCCTTGCACTTTCCCATAATACATTGCCCGTTGATATTCTGCCGTATGTTGCAATCAGCACAAAATATTTTGAGTTGATTTTCGGCAAAACTGACTTTACAATCTTTGGAATGTTTCCGCAATAAACAGGAAAAACAATAATTGATATTTCGGATTCTGTACAAGGAATTGTTTTTTTCTGCGTTATGTCGGTTGTTTCAGTTTTGAGAGATTCTGCAAAATACCTTGCAACCGCCATACTGTGTCCCGTACCCGAAAAACAAAAAATCCGAATCATAGCTTCTCCTTCAGAAAGTCACACATAATTTCCGTTTCGGTAATTTCTTCAAGCGAGAATCCCAAGGAATTTTCTATCTCGGCAATTGCCTGCTCACGTGATAGATTGCGATTTCTGCTTGCCAAAGATATTTCAACTGCGCTGAACGGAATCATTCTGCTTCTGCAATTATAGAATCTCACAAACTGTGAATGTTCCTTGCATTTTTCAATTTTACAGCTTGTGTGCAGTCCCTTGCCGTCGTCCTTCGGCGCAACCCAGCCGCACTCGTTCACGATTGTATCCTTGATTTTCCTCCAGTTGTAGCTTCCGCCGCTGATTTTGTCAAAATCAAGATGAACAAACGCAGGAATATGACCTGTGCGTGAGGAGTAGCGGATACTGCGTTTAAGGGGCTTTAGTAACTGCGGAACCTCATTAATCGCCGTCACGATATTTGAAACAAGCTCGTCGGAATAGCCTGACAGCTTCTTTATCGGATTGTCACCCTTTGCAAGCTGTTTCATTACGGCAAGCGTGTGAAACTGACCTTTTTTCAGCGGAGGATGAAGCGTCAGCACACGTCCGATATTTACAAGCATTTGCAGAAATTTATTTTGCCAGAAAGTATAGGCTATCTTTGGCGCCATACTGTTGTAATAAAGTCCGAGCATCTGTGCAGGCTCGTTGCCGGCCATAAAGCAGGGAACACGGTTTGCAACCATTTCGGAGTAAAACAGAACATATGCAAGCGACGGACATGCACAGGTGTTTTCGCTGATTGCGTAAAGCTTTCTATATACCTTTCGCAAATCCTCCTTCTTTACAGACCTTGTAATAAATTCTACATTGTCAAAGTGCTTTTTGGCATTTTCAATGCTCTGCTTTGCACTTTCGGACATATACGGAATTTCCCACGTCATTGCAAGCACACGCAATTTTTTTACCTTTGCAAGGTAGTAAAGCAGAAATGTGGAATCCTTTCCGCCCGTATAGAAAAGCGCAACGTCAAAGCGTGACTTCTTTGCCCTCGGAACTTCTTTGACAATAGGCACAATACTTTTAAGCTCTTTTGTATCATCAATTGTCTGGCACATAGGGCATAAGCCGTTCTCATCAAACTCAATTCCGGGAATTATAAAGTCGTTTGCACTGCAATTTTTGCAAAACCTTGCCTCGCTGATTGACTTCGGTATTTTACGGATTTTGTCTGTTGTGACAACCTGTTTGTTCAAAAGGTTGCCAAGTGATTTAAGTTCATTGTCGTTAAGCTCTTTTGGCAGTGAAGTAATTATTTCAGCCTGTTTGCGTGAGATTTTAATTCTGTTTTTAAACAGATTTTCTTTATTCTGCAAGCCGTAGTAAATAAGGTGATTACCGTTTACTTTCCAGCGGCTCTGAAGTGAGTAGGTCATTGCTTTACTCCCGAATAAATTTATTAGTGAAGCTGTCTTCCCATTTTTCAGCCTTGAAACCAAGTAGAACCCTGTCGCCGTCAACAAGCACAGGACGTTTTACAAGCATACCGTTGCTTGCTAAAAGCTCATACTTTTCTTCGTCGCTCATAGTCGGCAGTTTATCTTTGAGATTCATTGACTTATAAAGAAGACCGCTTGTGTTGAAAAACTTTTTCAGCTCCAGTCCGCTTTTTTGGTGCCATTCTCTTATTTCATCAGCTGTCGGGTTGTTTTCAATAATGTGCCTGTCGGTATACGAAAAGCCGTTGTCGTCAAGCCACTTCTTTGCCTTTTTACAGGTTGTACATTTTGGATATTCTATAAATAACATAAATATTCCTCCTTTTCATTTTAATCTATTATAAGATAATAGTGTAAAAAAATCAACAGATTAATTGCTGTATTTTGTTATTAATGTTGCAAAATCTGCCCGATTGTTGTATATTAAATATATAAATTTTAGGAAGTGACGATATGAAATTTATCCATCTCTCAGACCTTCATATAGGAAAACGTGTAAACGAATTTTCAATGTATGAGGATCAGGAATATATACTTGCAGAAATAATCGGAATAATTGACTTCGAAAAGCCTGACGCAGTTCTGATTGCGGGTGATGTTTACGACAAGTCAATCCCTCCGTCAGACGCAGTGACAATGTTTGACAACTTCCTTTATCTGTTGTCAAAGCGAAATCTACAGGTGTTTGTCATCAGCGGAAACCACGATTCACCTGAACGCCTGTCTTTCGGCTCACGTCTGATTGAAAAAAGCGGAGTGCACCTTGCGCCTGCTTATAACGGACATATTGTGCCGGTTAAAATGGAGGACGAATACGGCGAAGTAAACATTTATATGCTGCCGTTTGTAAAGCCTGCAAACGTAAGAAGATTTTTTGATGACAGAGAAATTGTAAGCTATACCGACGCAGTTAGTGCCGCAATTTCGGAAATGAGCGTAAACAGCAAAAGCAGGAATGTTCTTATAACGCATCAGTTTGTAACGGGTGCTGACCGCACCGAGTCGGAGGAAATCTCTGTCGGCGGTACGGATAACGTAGACGTTTCGGTGTTTGACGACTTCGATTATGTAGCACTCGGTCATATCCACAGACCGCAGAACTGCCTTTCGGAAAGGGTACGATATTGCGGAACGCCTCTTAAATATTCCTTTTCGGAGGCAAACGATAAAAAGTCGGTAACAGTAGTTGAGTTGAAAGAAAAGGGCAGTCTTGATGTTCGTACGACAGACCTTGTTCCAAAGCACGAAATGCGTGAAATTAAGGGAAAATACGAAGAAATTACTGCAAAGAGCTTTTATGAAAACACAACATATCAGACGGATTATATGCATATAACTCTCGCCGACGAGGAGGATATTCCCGACGGAGTAGGAAAGCTTCGCTCAATTTACCGCAATCTTATGAAGCTTGATTACGATAACAAACGCACACGTTCAAATGCGCAGATAACAGGTGCTGAAAATGTTGAAGAAAAGTCACCGCTTGAGCTGTTTTCGGATTTCTATGAGTTGCAGAATAATCAGCCGATGAGTGACGAACAGAGAGAATACATAAGCTCGCTGATTGAAAGCATATGGGAGGAAGAAATATGAGACCGATAAAATTGACTATGTCTGCTTTCGGACCGTATGCAGGTGAAACTGTAATCGATTTTGACAAGCTCGGTGAGAACGGAATCTACCTTATTTCAGGCGATACCGGCGCAGGAAAGACTACAATTTTTGACGGGATTGTTTTTGCTTTGTACGGAAGCGCAAGCGGAGAAAAGCGTGAGCCTTCAATGCTTCGTTCAAAGTACGCAAAGCCTGATACGCCTACATTTGTAGAGCTTGTTTTCAAATATGCGGATAAGTTGTACACGGTAAGAAGGAATCCGGCATATATGCGAAAAAAGCTGAAGGGAGAGGGCTATACCGAACAGTCGGCTGACTGTTGCTTTACTTATCCCGACGGCAGGGTTGTTACAAAAAAATCAGAGGTTGACGAGGCTGTCAATAAAATTGTAGGCGTGTCAAAAAACCAGTTTTTGCAGATTGCGATGATAGCACAGGGGGATTTTCTAAAACTTCTTACAGCCTCAACAGAGGACAGAAAGACAATTTTTCGCTATATTTTCAAAACAGAGCGTTTTTTAAAATTGCAGGATAAGTTAAAAGCAGATTATTCCAAGGCAAAAGAGCAGGTTGAAAAAGCGCAGAACAGTATGGCTCAATACATAGACGGCATAAGGTGTGCAGAAGAAAATCCTCTTTTTATTCAGGTGCAAAGGGCAAAGAATAATGAACTGCCGATTCTTGACGTAATTGCTGCTCTTGAAATGCTCATTGAACAAGATGAAAATTCCGATAAAGAATTAAACAGTGATATTCAGATTATCGAAAAACAGCTTGGCGAAGTAAATTCTCTGCTTGGAAAGCTTGAGGATTATAAAAAGTTGGGCAAGGAGCTTTGTACTGTCGGCAAAGCAATTGAATTAAAATCAGATAAGTTTGAACAGGCAAAGGAATTGCTTGAATCTGAAAAAGAAAGGTTCAAAGAAACCGAAGTCCTTAACAGCGAATCGGCAAAATTCAAAGCAGAATTGCCCCGATATGACGAGCTTGAGTTGCAGAATAAAAAGATAGAGGCAATACATAAGAAACTCAAGTCCGACGAAAAGAGCCTTACTGACCAAAATACCCTTCTTGCCGCAAAAACGGAAACACTTGAAAAACTGAAAGCCGAAAAATCAACGCTTGAAAAAGCAGGGGAGAATAAGGAAAAGCTGACAAGCGAAAGAAATGCGGCTGAAGAAATGATGAAAAATCTTGAAGCTCTGAAAAAATCTCTTAACGATTACGATTTAATGATTGCAAGCCTTGAGGAAAAGCAGACTATATATCTTGAAGCGATGAATACTGCACAGCAGTCACTCGAAGCTTACAATGAAATGAACAGGTCTTTCCTTAACGAGCAGGCAGGTATACTTGCACAGCAGCTTAAAGAAAATTCGCCTTGTCCTGTATGCGGCTCAACCGTTCACCCTAATATTGCGCAGAAGTCCGACTCCGCTCCGACCGAATCGGAGCTGAAAAAGACAAAGCAAAAAAGCGACAAGGCACAATCCGATGCCGCAAACGCAAGCAACGTATGCGCCGTTATAAAAGGAAAAGTCGAAACCGCAAAGGCGAACATCGAAATTCAGCTTGAAAAGCTTATCGGAAACACCGATATTAATTCTTCAAAAGAAAAAAAACGACCTGATAAAAGAGCAGCTTGAGATTATCAAGAAACTGAATCTCGAAATTACGGCAGAAGAGAAAAATATTAAAAGAAAATCAGAGCTTGAAACAATAATTCCGAAAACCGAGAGTGAAACTGAAAAGCTCAAAACTGATATTTCAAGTCTTAAAACAAATATTGCGTCCTGCAAGGCTTCACTTGAAGAAATTAGCAGGCAGCTTGCAAATTTAAAAAGCAGTCTTTGTTTTGTCGACAAAAGCACAGCCGAGAAAAAGATTCAGGAAATTGAGAGCAAGTCGGAAAGCATAAAAAAGTCCTTTGAAAACGCACAAAACAGCTTTAGCAAATGCGAAAAGGAAATTATTGAATTAAAGGCGAAAAAAGAACAGCTGAAAAAACAGCTTGAAAGTGCTGAAAAAATTGATGAAGAAAAAGTAAAGGAAAGGCAAAACAGCCTGACGGTGCAAAAGCAATCTAAAGGCGAATTGAGAACAGCTATTATTGCACGACTTTCAGCAAATCGTTCGGCATTTGATAACATAATAAAGAAAAAAGATGAAATCAACACTCTCGAAAAAAATCTTGTGCTTGTACAATCTCTATACTCTACGGCGAACGGAAGAATATCGGGGAAAGAAAAAATTATGCTTGAAACCTATATTCAGATGACCTTTTTCGACAGAATTATCGCCAGAGCCAATACAAGATTTATGATTATGTCAGACGGTCAGTATGAGCTGAAACGCAGACAGTCAGCGGAAAATAAACAAGCAAGCGAGGGCTTGAGCCTTGACGTAATCGACCACTACAACGGCTCTCAAAGAAGTGTTAATACACTTTCGGGAGGCGAGTCCTTTAAAGCGTCTCTGTCGCTCGCACTCGGACTTTCAGACGAAATCCAGGCGTCGGCAGGCGGTATCAGACTTGATACAATGTTTGTTGACGAGGGCTTCGGCTCACTTGACGATGAATCTCTTAATCAGGCTATGAATGCGCTGAAAGGTCTTACCGAGGGCAATCGTCTTGTCGGAATAATCTCCCACGTAAGCGAGCTTAAGGAGAGAATTGACAGGCAGATAATAGTGAGCAAAGACAGGCTCGGCGGAAGTAAAGTGAAAATAGTTACTTAAAAATGATAAGCCACGGGGAATTTTCCGTGGCTTAATTTTTTCTCACTATCGTGGATTTCTTGTTATAAATTGTATGATAAATAAGTTTTATGAAACCGTTTTCTGAATTTATCATGATAATTTAATTGATTCGACATCGTAGTTTGTTGGAATTTACAGGAAATAAAATTGCGCTAAATTAATATAATAATAAAAGTTGTGTATGATGTCTGTTCAATCCACGGTGAACAGTGTCTTATAAATAGCTTCCGGAAAGCGAAAATTTTATAAAAAAGGTTTGACTTAATGATTACACAATTTAAAAGCGCAAAAAGATTTACAAGCATTCTGCTTTGCGTCACAATGCTTATGTTTTGCTGTACGTTGTTTGCAAATAACGTTGCGGCGGAAGAAACCGACGTTACACGAATTTCCGATTCGTCAACAATGAATGACTGGAAAAACTATTTCGGTTCCGACGTTACGTCTACCCGAAATGCTGGAAGTGTACTGACGGAAAAAACCGTTCTGACTGATTCGTCAGCATTTGGCAATAAGGGAATAGGTATGGAGAACAATGATGATTTTCTTGTTGCCTTGTCTGCAATCGCTTCCAATAAATCGGTAAAGAGCTATTCAAATATGCTTACCGATACGGTGCTGATTCTCGATGTTTCAGGCTCAATGAACGATGACGCAGGTCACAACAAACTTGCAAAAGAAATGGTTGAAGCGGCAAACGACAGTATTGCCGAACTGCTTTCAAGTAATGAATACAGCCGGGTGGGCGTTGTGCTCTATTCGGGTTCAAGCTCGGGAGATTCATCCGACGCCGCTGTTCTTGTTCTGCCGCTTGACCGCTATACCACAGCGTCAGACGGCGAATATTTAAAATACAATGTAACGAAAATAGGTTGGGATAAAAAAACAACTAAAGAAACAGTGAGCCTTGACTCTGACGTTAAGATTGAAAAAACAGGTGAAAAGCCAAAGTATGTCAGCAAAGAAGTTATAGGTGCAACCTATATTCAAAAAGGCGTTATGCTTGCAATGGAGCAATTTACAAGCAAAAGCAACACAACTACTGTTGAGGATTCAGAGCTTGGCACGCTTAAGCGTAAGCCTGTTATGGTGCTGATGTCTGACGGGGCACCTACTCTTGGCAGTACCGATTTTACCAATCCAAAGAAATACAATATCGGAACAGGAAGCAGTACAAATACGACTCTGGGATTTGTCAGCCAGCTGAGTGCCGCCTATGCAAAACAGCAGATTGAGCAGAAGTATGACAGCAGCTGTCTGTTTTACACACTCGGTCTCGGCGTCGGCGGTGACAGTGTAGCAACAAGCGTTCTCAATCCTGCAAATTCATCTTCGCAAATCAACAGCTTGTGGAAGGACTATAATAAAGCCAATGTAGGTGGAAAGATTACTGTTCCTAATTCGCAGAATAAAGTCACGAAAATTTCACAACCTCTTGAGAAAAACTATGTTGACGGATTTTTTGAGGTTGACGCTTCTTCAAAGGATAAGGCGAAGGAGCTTAAAAAAGCGTTTGCCGACATTGTGGAAACAATTCAGATCCAGTCCAAATACTACCCGACTCTTGTAACTGATTCCGAAAACAATTCGGGCTACGTTACCTTTACAGACCAAATCGGTGAATATATGGAAGTAACCGATATGAAAGGAATTTTGCTTAACAACACTCTTTATTCGGGGGCGGAGCTTGCAAAGAATTTCACTGTAAGCGATGAAACCGCCTCTGCTGTTCAGTCACGGCTCGGACTCAAAAGTATAGAAACGGCAAAATCACTTATCGCCTCTGCATGTGAGCACGGACAAATCAGCTACAGCAGTGATGCGGATTTCAGCAACTATATCGGCTGGTATGCAAATTCAGACGGTGAGTTTATAGACTTCTGGTATGACGGAATGAACACGTCATCTGCTGACGGAGCACAGCCTGCCTATATCGTAAAATTCTATCTGTATTGCGGAAAAGTCGGTTCAGAGCAGGGCGTGTCATCTTCGGATATGAGATACGCCGTTGTTCAGGTAAAGGAAAGCCTTGCAAGCGGTGAGCAGACGGTTAACTTTGCTGTTCCTGCGGCACTGCTTCCCGTAGTTTCTTACAACGTAACCCTGAATAAAAACAATGAAATTACCGAGCTTGTTACTTCGGGTGCTAAAGAGCCGATTCGCCTTGTCTACGGAGTAGGACTTAAGGAAGAAATCAACGAGCAGACAATCAGAGATTTTGTTTCCAAGGATTACCTTGATAAGAATACTAACTCTGACGGTTCGGTAAACTTCTACTCGAACAAGTATGAAGCTGACAACAGCACAGGGTTTGATAAAGTCAACACAGTTGCATATTTTACTCCGTCAAAGCAGAATGAAAAGTTCTACTGCATACAAGACTCTCCTGTCTACTCGGACGATAAGGGTACGCTGTTAAATGGCGATATTGATTCTGACGGAAAATATTATTGTGCTTGTACAGTTTACGAAAGCACCGACGGCTCGGCAAATGATGAAACCGTATATAAAGCCTTGTCAAAGCAGGCACTTAATTTTGCAAAGCAAAAGGACGACGGCACGTGGTATATCCCCTCGGGAACTGCAAATATAAATCCTGACGGCAATTTGGAAAAGACCGAAAACAAAACAGGAACGCTTAATTACGCAAACGCTCCTTTTGTAAATTACAAGTCGGATGATGAATTTACTATCTGCTCCACACTCGGCAACAACGGCAAGCTCACTCTTGAAGATAAATATGTTGAGCCTACAAAGCCTACAGAACCGACCTGTACAACCGAGCCGACCGAGCCGACCGAGCCAACAGAACCAACCTGTACAACCGAGCCTACAAAGCCTACAGAACCGACCTCTACCACAAAACCGACAAAGCCTGTTCAGCCGAGTAAGCCGACAAATCCAAGCACTCCGTGCACACCCGACCAGCCGAAGAATAACGGTAATTCAAACAATTGCGGCAATACGGGAGCTGTAAAAACAGTCGGTGCAATTCAGACAGGCGACAACAGAAATTACTATTATATTCTCGCTTCACTGGTTGTCAGCGGAATGGTGCTTTACGGTGCTGTAAACTATCGCAAAAGAAAAAGGAAAGACAAATAATTTTTACTGATTATTTATAACAACATTATTCTTTAAAAGCAAAAGGGGCTGTCGCAATAACAGCTC
>DKWR01000051.1 GCA_002491825.1 Ruminococcaceae bacterium UBA7147 | reverse complement strand
AAAATTGCAACGCAATTTTTGTGTGGACACGGTTCGCCGTGTCCCTACGTCAACGTTGCTATAATACCAACGCTAAATTATAGTTTATTGTATAAAATGGAAACATAATTATTTAATTAATCAAAGTTTCCCGTCTGATACATAATCACCGACAACGCCGCCAACGGTGCTGTTTCGGCTCTTAAAATCCTTTTACCGAGCGTAGCCGCCGAGCCGCCTGATTTTGCAATCAAGTCAACCTCGCTCTGCTCAAATCCGCCCTCACTGCCGATAAACATTCCGATTGTTTTCGGCTTGTTTTCGATAATTTCCCTTACGGGAGCGCCACCCATTTCGTAGAAAATAATCGTCTGTTCGTTTTCCTTTGTAAGCTCAGCCGCATTCTGAAACGAAACGCAGGGGCAGACCTCGGGGATAATTCCCCTCCTGCTCTGCATAGCCGCCTGAAGTGCGATTTTCTGCCAGCGCTCACGCTTTTTTGCAAGCGACTTTGCGTCGGGACGTGACACGCACCGAGCCGATAACATAGGCACAATTCTGCTTACGCCAAGCTCAACGCATTTCTGCACGATAAAGTCCATTTTGTCGCTTTTGGGAAGAGCCTGATAGAGCGTTACAAACACGTCAGGCTCGTTTTCACAGGGCTTTTTTGAGATTACGTCAACGGTCACGCTGTCGCTGTTAATGCTGAAAACCTCGCATAAGCACTGCGTTTTGTCGGGCGTGACGATAGTAAGCTCCTCACCCCTGCTCATACGCAGAACCTTTGAAATGTGCTTTGCATCCTCACCTGTGATAATGTGCTGGTCGCCTTTGATGTTGTGTTCCGTAAAAAACCAAGCCATAATATACCTCAAAATTATGTAATAAAGTCTGTTTATTCTATGATACCAAAAAATAAAAGTAATTGCAATAAATAACATAAGGTGGTAAAATAATATTTAAATATATTGGATTTATGCGTCGAGTTTTTCGACATATTAATGTTGATTACAATAACTGCGTATTATATAATAATATAAATGTTTATCGCTTTATGTTTAAAGGAGCTGTTAATGATGTTTTCATTTTCAAAGGATATAGGAATTGACCTCGGCACAGCCAATACGCTTGTGTGCCTGAAGGGCAAGGGAATAATTCTGCGTGAGCCGTCGGTTGTTGCGGTTGATATAAGAAGTGACAATGTGCTTGCAGTCGGCTCGCAGGCAAAGGATATGATAGGCAGAACTCCCGGCTCAATCGTTGCAGTACGTCCGCTCAAGGACGGCGTAATTGCCGACTTCAAGATTACCGCAAAAATGCTCCAGCACTTTATCAAAAAGGCTGTAAAGCCCGGAATTTTCAGCAAACCGAGGGTGATAATCTGTATGCCGACAGGCGTTACCGAGGTTGAACGCAAGGCTGTTGAGGACGCCGCATACGAGGCAGGCGCAAAGCCGCCTGTAATATTGATTGAAGAGCCTATGGCGGCGGCAATCGGCGCAGGAATGCCTGTTGACGAGCCTACAGGAAGTATGGTTGTTGACATCGGCGGCGGCACAAGCGAGGTAGCTGTAATTTCGCTCGGCGACATTGTAACAGCCTGCTCGGTGCGTGTTGCAGGCGATAAGTTTGACGAGTCGATTTCCACCTATATAAAGAAAAAGTACAACCTTTTAATCGGCGAGAGAACAGCCGAGGACATTAAAATCAAAATTGGCTCAGCCTACCCCTATGAGGACGAAAAGAGCCTTGTTGTAAAGGGCAGAAACCTTGTTGACGGACTGCCAAAGGACATCACAATTACCGCCTCCGAGGTGCGTGACGCACTTGCAGACCCGCTTATGACGATTGTCGAGGCGATTAAGACAACGCTTGAAAAAACTCCGCCCGAGCTTTCGGCTGACATCATTGACCACGGAATTATGCTGACCGGCGGCGGTGCACTTTTACGTGGAATTGATATGCTTGTAATGCAGCAGACGGGTATGCCCGTTCACATTGCCGACAGACCGCTTGACTGCGTTGTTGACGGCGCAGGCAAAAGGCTCGGCAAGCCTGTGGGCGTTCAGTATAAGCACAACAGATAAATTAATTCGTAATTCGGAATGCGTAATTCGGAATTATTTCAAGAATAATGCCTTACTTTTATGAAACAAATGAACAGTAAAAAACTAAAACCTCTTATAATAACGCTTGTGATTCTGTGCGTGGCGGCTGTGCTTTCTCTCGGTGAAAACTCCGTTATTCCGAGCGCAGTAAACGCCTTTACAAACGGACTTTTCAGCGTGACGGCAAGTGCAACAGCAAGCGCAGACACTGCAAGCTATGACGATTTAAAAGCCGAAAACGAAAAGCTGAAAAAGGAAAATGCCGAGCTTCGGGAACAGCTTGCAGACTATTACGACGTAAAGCAGGAGAACGCAAAGCTGTGGAAATACTACGACTTAAAAAAGCAGAATCCGTCGTATAAAATTCAGCCTGCAACGGTGATTATGCGTGACGCAAACGACGATTTCTATTCCTTTACGCTCGACATCGGCACGTCCTCGGGCGTTGCGGTAAACAATCCCGTAATTACCGAAAACGGTCTTGTCGGCTGGGTTTGCAAGGCGGACTTAACCACCTGTAAGGTAAAGACAATCCTCTCCCCCGACACCAAGGCAGGCGCTGTAGACAAGCAGTCGAACGACAGCGGAATCATAAGCGGAAGCGCATCACTCTGTGACGATAACCTCACAAGTCTTACCAAAATTGAAGAGAACAACAAAATTAAAGTCGGCGATATGATTGTTACGTCAGGCACAGGCGGAATATACCCCGGAAACCTGATTATCGGCAAGGTGAAGGAGATAAAATTCAATTCCTACGACACCTCACGCTATGCAATTGTCGAGCCGTATGAGGACATTCGCAAAATCACCTCGGCGGCTGTTATAACCGACTTTGACACGAAAGGCGAGGTTAAAAACACACAATGAGAAACCTCGGATTTTTCAGGTATTTTTCCTATTCACTGCTCGTGATTCTGCTCTATATTTTACAGGCAACGCCCAATTTAATGCCCGAGCTTTTCGGCTCAAAGCCGCTTTTGCTCTTGCCGCTTGCGCTGGCGATTTCCTCGGTTGAAAAGGAAGTTCCGTCACTCGTTTTCGGCGCAGTCTGCGGAGGTCTTACCGATATTGCCGCAGGCGGAGGAATAGGATATTTCGCAATAATTCTGACGCTGATTTGCTACTTTGAATCGCACGTGTTTGGTACATATTTCGTGCCGAATATCATCTCGGCAACCGTTTATTCGGCAGCGGCAACAGTGCTTTCAATCGGAGTTTATTTTCTGATATTCAAGGTGTTTACAGGCGTTCCCGACTGGCAGATTCTGTTTGTAAACCACTACATTTCACGCATAGTCTACACGTTTGTTATGTTCATTCCGATTTGCATTTTGGTGAGGTTTTTGCATAGAAATTTAATGAATTAGTAAACACTTTCGTAGGGACACGGCGTGCCGTGTCCTTACATAAATTGCAATGCAATTTATGTAAAAGGGACGTCTGGGAAGCCATCCCCTACGGAAAGGTTTGTTTTTCCATATAATTACGGCTTAATCGGTAAAGTTTGATTGCCACTGCGGACACGGCACGCCGTGTCCCTACGTCCGTATTCTAAACGTTTTCACTATATCAACACAAATTCAGCAAACAAACCTTTCTGCACAACACGCAATGCTATAAATTCGGAGCGTAGCGACCCGTAATTCCGCATTACGCATTCCGAATTCCGCATTAAAAAGCAACTCTACACTGTACCAAATTTCTCGGTGATTAAATGGATTTTATAAAACGGCGCAAAAAGCGTGAGTCAAAAAATAAATACCCCAAAACGACGATTACCGTCTGCATAATAATTACGCTTGCTTTCTTTGTGCTTTTCACCGCACGTCTTGTTGACTGGCAGATTGTTCACGGCAGTGAGTACAGGGAGCTTGCAAAGCGTTCCACAAGCTACACTGTTCAGACCGATGCAACGAGGGGCGAAATTCTCGACAAAAACGGCGACGGAATTGTGGTGAACACTACCCACTACAAAATCGTGATTGACAAGCTCTACGCAAACGAAGAAACGCTTGATACAAACCTGCTGGCGCTTATAAATCTGATGAATTTAACAGGCGACAAGTGGGAGGATACTCTGCCGATTGAGTTTTCGGGCAACACGTTGTCATATAAAAAAGGTGCAGAGGACGAAATCGCAACGCTTTTGTCGGAGGATTATCTGAATCTTGATGAAAACACAACGGCTCAGGACTGCTTTAAAAAGCTCCTTGAGCGTTACAAAATTGACGAAAATCTATCGCTTAATGAGCAGAGAAATCTCGTTTCCGTTCATTACAATATGGAATTAACAGGCTACTCAAGCTCAAATCCCTACGTTTTTGCAAAGGACATAAAGCGCAGTACCGTCAGTGCAGTCAGCGAAAATACGCAGGGCGTAAGCGGAATTGACGTGCAGACATATCTTGTCAGAAAAGCACAGGATAGTGACCTTGCTCCCCACATTCTCGGTGCGCTCGGCTCAATTACCGAGGAAGAATATGAAAAACTAAAGGACGGAAATAAAACATATTCCCTTACCGACAGCGTGGGAAAATTCGGCATAGAGCTTGCCTTTGAAAGTCAGCTCAAGGGTGAGGGCGGAATGAAGATTATCAAGAGAAATTCCGACGGCACAATCGTAGATACAATTGAAACGATTGATTCAAAGCCGGGCAACACTGTCTATCTTACGCTCGACAAAAAATTGCAGGAAACAGCCGTAAAGTCGCTTGCCGAAAACGTAAAGGCGGCAAAGGCACAGGGAGTTGCAACAAAGCAATCCTACGGCGGAAGCGGCTGGGGCGAGGACTGCGAAACAGGTGCGGTCGTAATGCTGTCGGTCAAGGATTTTTCGGTGCTTGCGGCGGCGAGCTACCCCACCTATGACCTCAATAAATACAGTCAGTACGGCGACTATTATGTTAAACTTTCCGAAAATAAAAATTCGCCGATGTACAACAGAATTTCCGTCGGAAGTTTTGCCTGCGGTTCTGTTTATAAACCCTGCGTTGCGTGTGCGGCGCTCGAAGAAAAGACGATTACAAAGGACACCGAAATTTTCTGCAAGCAGGAGTACGACTACTATCCGAGCAACGTTGTGCATTGTATGCACTATCACAGCGATTTGAATGTGACGGGCGCAATTGCGCAGTCGTGCAACTACTTTTTTGCCGAAACAGGCAGACGGCTCGGAATTGAAACAATGTACCTCTACTCCGAAAAATTCGGACTCGGCGAATATACGGGAATCGAAATTGAGGAATCAAAGGGCACTCTTGCAGGGCGTGACAGCACAAACTGGATGCCCGGCAACACCGTTCAGGCGGCAATCGGTCAGTCCGACAACGCCTTTACTCCCCTTCAGCTTGCAGCCTATGCGGCTACGCTTGCAAACGACGGCACAAGGCTGAAAACTCACGTTGTAAGCAAGGTTACGGACTACGAACGCACAAAGACGATTGAGGATTACAGCAATCCAACGGTTGTCGATACGTGCGGAATTTCAAAGGAAAATCTTGATATAGTGCAGAAAGCGATGCTTGAAGTTACGCAGAACGAGGACGGAACGGCGTATTCAATGTTCGGCGATTACAAGGTAAAGGTTGCGGCAAAGACAGGTACTGCGGAAAACGCAGGCTCCGACCACACGACGTTTATATGCTATGCACCGTTTGACAAGCCCGAGGTTGCCGTTGCGGTTGTAATTGAGCACGGCGCAAAGGGCAGATATTCAATGCAGGTCGCAAAGGATTTGCTGGACGGATATTTTAAGTAATTCGGAATGCGTAATTCGTAATTCGGAATTAGCGTTCACCCGAAAAATTACAATAATTCAAAAGTTTATTGCTCAAATTATTGATGCTGTAATATAAACGTTTCCTGTAGCGCCGTAGGGGACGGCTTCCCAGACGTCCCTAAACGTTACCGATATATCAATTTTTAATTCGGGCAACCGTTTTTATCTCAATATCCGACTATTCCACTCGATTTGCGTGCCGAGGCACTCGGCTTGTGCAAGTAGTAAAAAAATAAAAATCTTTTTAGCTACTATGCATAAAATATTTACAAAAAATTTGGAAGTAAAAATATAACGCTTTTGTTGCTCTTTAACGAATTTTGTGATAGAATAAAGCAGAGGTAGTATAATTATGGATAATGTAATAGTTGTTGCATCGGGAAAAGGCGGCACGGGTAAATCAACCGTATGCATCTGCCTGTCCGTTGCTCTCGTAAAACAAGGCAAAAAGGTTCTGCTGATCGACTGCGACTGCGGAATGAGAGGTCTTGATATAATGCTCGATATGGAGCAGGATATTCTCTTTGACGCCTCCGACGCCGTTTGCGGCAACTGTTCTTTTGAAGAAGCTGTCTATAAAAGCAAAAATAACGATAATCTCTATCTTATGGCGGCTCCGTTTGATACCGAAAACGAACTCAGTCCCTCGGTTTTCAAACAGCTTGTAAACGCACTGAAGGGCGATTATGACTTTGTTATAATTGACTCTCCCGCAGGAATCGGCTCGGGTTTTGTAACTGCCGCCGCTCCTGCCGACAGGGCGCTTATTGTAAGTAATGCCGAACCCACAAGCGTGCGTGGCGGAGTAAAGGTCAGGAAAAAGCTTGAGGCTTTAGGAGTAAGCAATATACGTCTTGTGCTAAACCGCTTTGACCGCAAGGTGTTTACTCAGCTCGGTTTTTACGAGAACCTTGACGACGTAATCGACGCTACGCAGACTCAGCTTATTGCGCTTGTTCCGTTTGATATACGAATTTCCGTTATTATGCAGAGGGGTGCCGCAGGTCTTAACTGGAGCGCCGCTTCGTCTGTGTTTGACTGCCTTGCATTAAGGCTTTCGGGCGAGAGAGTTCCGCTTGCTTTTAAAGGCTGATTATACGATATGATAATAATTTAGTTTTGAAATATAGTTTGGAGGATGTTGGTTATGAATATTGCCCTTATTGCTCACGATGAAAAGAAAGAACTTATGGTACAGTTCTGCATTGCTTACTGCGGCGTTTTAAGCCGCAACAATCTTTGTGCTACGGGCACTACGGGTAAAATGGTAAGTGAGGCTACCGGTCTTACAATTCAGAAGTTCCTTGCAGGTTCGCAGGGCGGCAGTCAGCAGATTGCGGCTCGAATTGCGTGCAACGAGGTTGATATGCTCCTGTTCTTCCGTGACCCGTTAAGTCCCAAGCCCAACGAGCCTAACGATATGAATATGCTTCGCCTTTGCGATATGCACAACATTCCCGTTGCCACAAACATTGCAACAGCAGAGGTGCTTATCCACGGTCTTGAGCGCGGCGACCTTGACTGGAGAAACATTTTGAGGTAACCAAGAAATTTTATTATGAAAAGCAACAGACTCCCACGAAACAACAAAACAGATAAAGGCTTTGAAATCCTCTATTATAATTTAAGCTATCGCAGAAAATTTATCAGAACAATCTGGGTTGGAATATTTGCCGCAGTTATGTTTCTGCTGATTATTGTTTTAAAATTATTCATACCTGAATTTTCCAAGTTTTTCAGTTGGTTTGCAGTTGTGATGTGTGTAGTGTTTTTTACGGTTGTATTTGTTGTACAGCTTATTTACAACTACAGAATGTGGAAGTTGGAAGAAAATAAATCAAAAGATAATAAGAATAAATAAAAAATCGGGCGGCATTGTGTCGCCCGATTATTGCGTTTATAAGGGATTTATGGTAAAATAAAAAAGAATATGATTTAGTAAGCTAAACTATAATTTAGCGTTGGA
>DKWR01000039.1 GCA_002491825.1 Ruminococcaceae bacterium UBA7147 | reverse complement strand
GACTTTTCCACTCGATTTGCCTGCCGAGGCACTCGGCTAAATTAATAGTTTACACTATATAAAGCAAAATGCCGATGCAGTCAATCTGCATCGGCACTTATCGGTGGTATTCTCTTAAAACGTCTGGCGTTCTGTTTTTCTGTACTTCGACGGCGTGGTGTCGTAGTACATTTTGAACGCTCTGTTGAAGTTTGAAATATTATTGAATCCCGACATTCCTGCAATCTCAATAATCGGAGTATCGGTTGTTGTGAGCAGCATAGCCGCACGGGTAAGGCGCAGCTCGTTTACGTAGTTTACAAATGTTGTGTTCATAAGCTCCTTGAAAAGGTGCGATACGTAATAACGGCTCAAGCCCGTTGTCTGTGCAATAGTGTCAAGCGAAATGTTTTCGCAGAAATTTTCGTTGATATACTCGGTAATTCTGCGTAGAGCACGATATTTTTTGCCCTGCGATTCAACATCATAAATTTCAATGTATTTATTTGCAAAGAGAATGTAGAAAATCTCGTACATTTTTCCGTGAACAAGAAGCTGGAAAAACTCAAATTTTTCATTCTCTGCTTTTGTAACGGTTCTCAAATCATTGAGCATTTCCGAATAAAAAGCGTCATCGGGAGTAACCTTTGCAAAGTGAGTACAGTTACCGGTTGTAAGTCCTCTGATAAGGCTCTGCGGAATATACTCCTGCGTAACAGACGACGGATTTGCAAGATTAAGCAGAACAACGTCAACAACAGCGTTGAGATTATCGGAGATTCTGTACTTCTGATTCGGGGAAATAAAGTAAATATCGCCCTGATTAAGATGATATGCGTTAGTAGTAGTCTCAAGTGTCATTGAGCCTGTCCTTACAAGCGCAATAACGACCTCGCTGTGTACATTCCATCTGTCATCAAGAACCATTTCACCGCAAACGACTCTGAACGCAGAACTCGAAGCCGAGGCGGAACGCAAGAAATCAAAACTCATAATAACACCTCATTTATATACCTATTTAATAACAATAATGATATTTTGCCTTGCTTTGTGCTATTTATAATAAATATTTTTTGATATATTGTCAATAAAACACGGCAAATCGCATAAAAATAATAGATGTTATAAAAAATACTAAAAATTTTGATATTACGCTTTTATTCGGCATTTTTTGATGAAATTAAGGTTTTATCACCAATTTTAAATACACTTTTTTTGGGTTTCAGCACAAAAAATATGGTATTATGTTGGTAAATAATAACGTTTCGCATTTCGCAATAAATGATTAGAAATACATAATAATTGTATTTTATTGATATATTGCAATAATTGTTCCACACTGATGTAGTTGCGGATTATCAAGCAATATATATATGCTGAAATTATAGTTTATAACGAATACTTTTCAATAATTTCATTCAGCCTTTCCTTGTATTCGTCAACGGCTCTCTGCGGTGAGAGAATCTTTACCTTGCCGCCGAGACCGAACATCCACGCATAAAACTGCGGGCTTAACATAACGTCAACGTTCACCGTAAAGCTCGACTCGCTTTCCTTCATAATCATAACGTCCGAGCCGAAACGGTCAACGATAACGCCGACAAGGCTGTTGTCAACCGACAGCTTAACGCTTGCCTGTTCGCCGCCAAACATTGAGAAAACACCCTTTGTGTAACCTGCAACATCAAATTTTTCAAAGGTTTTTCTGCCGTCACGCTCATCGTCGGTGATTTCGATTCCTTCCATTTTGTCAACACGATAGTGCTTAATCATCTGTGCTTCGCTGTCGTAGGCAACAAGGTAGTAATTCTCGTCGTCCCAGCAGAGCGCCCAGGGCGATACCTTGTAAGTTGCGCCGTTTTTGCGCTCCACCTTGACGATTTTCTTTTCGGAGTTAAAGTCCGTTTCCCACTTGCAGTATTTAAATGCGACCTGCTTTTCACGTGCAATTGCGTTGTGGAGCGTGTCAACGTTGTAGTAGATTTTTTCGTTCACGTTCTTTACACGGTTGGAAACGTAAACCTGACGCTGGAGCTGTTTACCCTCGTTTTCACTGACAAGCCCCTCGAGCTTTTTTATAAGCGAAAGGCTCTTTTTGTGTGTGATGAATTTTGAGCTCTGGATTGCGTCAACAAGAAGTTTCAGCTCGGGCATTTCAAAGTCACGACTGCCGACGTAATATTTTACGGTTGTACTGCGTGTTCGGCAGATGTCAAGGCCGAAGGTTTCGAGAATTTTCAAATCGTCATACAGGCTTTTGCGCTCGGTTCTGATTCCGTAGGCTCCAAGCGCCTGCTTGATTTCGTTTGCAGAAAGGGCGTGATTTTCGTCAGTTTTTTCGAGCATAATTTTTTTCAGATACAAAAGTTTCTGCTTTTGCATTGAGCTTTTAGCCATAGTGATTCTCCTTTACAAAATCTGGGAAAAGGCAACAACAAGCGGCATCGTGACAATTGAAACAAGCGTTGTCGCCGTTACGGTGCTGACAGAAAGCTCAACGTCCCTTTTGTACTTTGCCGCAAACATTGTAGTTGTTGCGGCAGTCGGCGCAGAGCTTGCAATTATGAACGCCACGATAATCGTCTTGTCAATACCGCACAACGACATAACAACTGCGGCGGCAACGGGAATTGCAACGAGCCTTACAACCATTGCAGCGTATGTTCCCAAATCTGTGAACGCCTTTTTGAAATTTGCCTGCGACAGGTAAAAGCCGATTACAAGCATTGGCAAGGGTGTATTGAGAGCAGAGAGATATTCAATCGGCTGACTGATTATGTAGGGCAGATTGATTTTGCAGACGAACAGAATCAGCGCAATAATTACGCCCGCAACGCCGGGGTTGAATGCAAGCTTCTTGATTGAGAGCTGTTTTTTGTCGCCGCTCATACTTACAAGACCGTATGTCCACACAAAAATGTTAAAGACGGCAACGAAGATTGAGCCGTAAAACCAGCCGTCGTCGCCCAGAATTGCCTTTTGCAGAGGGAGCGACATAAAGCCGCAGTTTGAAAAAATCACCGAAAACTGCAGAACCTTTTTTCTGCTTTCATTCTTGTCACGAAACACGAGCTTTGCGACTAAAATTGAACCTGCAATTATTAATGATGCGCAGAGCGTTGCAATCAGAATTTTGCCGAGGAGCTCAAAGCTGAACTCACGCTGAAAAGCCGTTATCATAACGCAGGGCGTTACAACATATAAAACTATGTCGGTGATGTGCTTTGACGAGGAGTCGGTAAGGATTCCTTTTTTACCGCAAATAAAGCCGACCGCAATTAAGACGAACAGCACAAGTACCTGCTGTGCAATCATAACAAAATTTTCTGCCACTAAAAATACTTCCCAACATTTTAGGATTTTACTGAAATCATCAGTAATACCCGGTAATTTTAGCACAACAGAGCTTGATTTTCAAATAAAAACGAGGATGTAATTCTCGCATTTTCGACAACATAAAACGACATTATACACAAAACATCATCAGTTTTATAGTGCAATTTCACCAACGAATCCCTAGAATTCTTTAAAATATGTATTAACCGCCGAAAATTATTAGTATTTGTTGACAATTATTTTTTCGAAATGTATAATTATATCATCAGCAAAACCTATATAATATTGCAATATCTCATAAAAATTTGAAAGAGGGAATTTTTTATGGCAACAACAAAGAAAACTGCTGCAACAAAGGCTGCAGCTGAGAAAGAAACAGCAGCTAAAGAAACTGTAAAGAAAACTACAACAAAGGCTGCTGCAAAGACAGAAGAAGCACCTGCAAAGAAAGCTCCTGCTAAAAAGGCTCCCGCAAAGAAAGCTGCTCCCAAAAAGGTAGCTCCCAAGAAGCCCGAAGCTAAAGCTGAATCAAAGGTTAATTTCTTCGTTGAGTTCGGCGGAGTTCAGGTTTCAGTTGACGAAGTTATCAGCAACGTTAAGCTTACACTCGGCAAGGACGCAAAGGAAATTTCCGTTTACCTCAAGCCCGAAGAAAGCAAAGCTTACTTTGTAGCTGACGGTGAAGAAAAGGAAATGGACGTATTCTTCTGCTAATCAGCAAAGAACATAACATTGTAAATCTTAAGGACACGGTTGATTGCCGTGTCCTTTTTACATTACATTATTTAATGATTAACTGTTTTGTCGAGGATTTTCATTGCAACATCAATCTTGCTCATAAGCGGCAGTTCGGTTTTGCCGTCCTTTGTAATAAACGTTACAACGTTTGTATCCGTGCCGAATCCTGCTCCCTCGGTTTTCAGGCTGTTCGCAACAATCATATCCACGTTTTTCGACTCGAGCTTTTTGACGGCATTTTCAATCAGATTTTCAGTTTCCATTGCAAATCCGCAGATGAACTGATTTTCACGTCTGCTCTGACCAAGCTCCTTTAAAATATCCCTTGTGCGTTTCAGCTCTATGCACATATCGCCGTCCTGCTTTTTGATTTTTTCACTGCTCGCTGTAACGGGCGTGTAGTCGGCGACAGCCGCTGATTTTATAATTATGTCGGCTTCGTCCTTGTACTTCATCACCGCATTGTACATATCCTCTGCGCTGACAACGGGCACAAGCTCGGCAAACAACGGCGGCTCAATGCTGACAGGCCCCGAAACAAGAATCACCCTTGCACCTCGCAGGCTTGCACCTCTTGCAATTGCGTAGCCCATTTTGCCTGTCGAGTGGTTGCTGATAAAGCGAACGGGGTCAACAGCTTCACGTGTAGGGCCTGCCGTAACGAGAACGGTTTTGCCCGACAAGTCCTTTTCATATGCAATCTCACGCAGTATATATTCAAGCAGAATTTTCTCGTCGGGGAGCTTGCCCGAGCCTGTTGTACCGCAGGCAAGGTAGCCTGTTGCAGGCTCAATGATTTCCATTCCGTAAGCTTTCAGCTTTTTTATATTGTCCTGAACAATCGGATTTTCGTACATATTTGTGTTCATTGCCGGCGCAAGAATTTTCTTCTTTTTGCAAGCCATAAAGGTCGTTGTCAGCATATCGTCAGCAATGCCGTTTGCAATTTTGCCGATTACGTTTGCACTTGCAGGCGCAATCATAAACACGTCGGCAAGCTCGGCAAGTGCAATATGCTCAACCTTGAATTTGAAATTGCGGTCAAAGGTATCGACAATGCACTTGTTGCCGGTAAGGCTTTCGAAGGTTATCGGGTTTATAAAGTTAGTTGCGTTCTGCGTCATAATCACGTTCACGTCTGCGTGAAGTTTGACGAGTGCGCTTGCAAGATTTGCAATTTTGTAAGCCGCAATTCCGCCCGTTACACCGATCAGAACGGTTTTTCCTTTCAGCATTTTATCACATCTTCCTCTCTGTATAATACAGAATTGATTATGTCTGCATTAAGTGTAGGGAACAGTCTTGACTGTTCCGAATTCAATAGAAGTATGCTTGCAGTCAAACGGAACGGTCAAGACCGTTCCCTACAAAAGTATTTAATTAAAGTAAATTATATAAAATCCTTTGTTAGCAAACCGTGCTTTTCGTAGCGTGAGATGCTTGCTATACGGTTGTCCTCGTCTGTAAAAACAACATACGGCTTGTGCTCCTTTGCCTCCTGCTCGCTCATCTGTGCATAGCACATAATTATAACGTGGTCGCCTACGGCAACCTGTCTTGCCGCCGCACCGTTAAGACAAATCATTCCCGAGCCTTTTTCGCCTGCTATTGTGTAGGTTTCAAAGCGGTTTCCGTTTTCAACGTCCACAATCTGCACCATTTCATACTCTAAAATTCCTGCGGCTTCCAAAAGCTCGCTGTCAATCGTGATACTACCCACGTAGTTCAAATCTGCCTGCTTTACTACAGCACGGTGGATTTTTCCTTTCAGCATTGTAAGAGTCATAAAATCGCTCCCTTACTCTATAATAAAGTTGTCAATAAGTCTTGTCTTACCGATATAAACCGCAATTGCAACAAGCACCGATTTGCCGATTTTGTCAACAGGCGTTATCGTGTCAAAATCAACAACGTCAACGTAGTCGATTTTTGCAAGCGGTTCTGTGTTTATGCTGTCGGTGATTGCCTTTATAACGGCTTTTGCGTCGGTTTCTCCGTTTTCAATCAGCTCTCTGCCGAGTTTCAGACTGCGGCTTAAAATCAGCGCCGCCTTTCTCTCGTCGGGATTTAAGTAGGTATTGCGTGAGCTTTTTGCAAGTCCGTCAGCTTTACGCACAATCGGACAGCCGACAATCTCCGTATCTACATTCAAGTCCTTTACCATTCGCTTAATAACCGCAAGCTGTTGTGCGTCCTTCTGTCCGAAGTACGCCCTGTCGGGCTTTACGATGTTGAATAATTTAAGCACAACGGTTTGTACTCCTCTGAAATGAATCGGACGTGACTTTCCACAAAGCTCTGTTGTCAAGCCGTTCATATCAACATAGGAGCAAAAGCCGTCTGCGTACATTTCCTTTGGCTCGGGGTGAAAAATCAAATCCACGCCCACGCTCTCGCAGAGTGCCGAATCCTTTTCAAAATCTCTGGGATAGCTTTCCAAATCCTCGTTAGGTCCGAACTGCATAGGGTTTACAAAAACGCTGACAACAACTTTGTCATTGTTCGCTCTTGCCGCCTGCATAAGGCTCTTGTGTCCCTCGTGAAGATAGCCCATTGTGGGAACAAAGCCGATTGTAAGTCCTTCTCTTTTCCAAGCGTTCACACGCTCTCTTACGTCTTTTATTGTATAGCAAATGTCCATAATTTTACCTCAATTATAATTTATATTAGTGTGAAGAGTGGAGTGTGGAGTGTGGAGTTAAGGGTCGCTTCGCTCCGAATTTATAATAGTGTGTATTGTACGGAAAGGTTTGTATGTCGGTGTTACTTTGTTATATCAATAACAGATTTCAGCTCTGCGGCAACGCCGCAATATAAATAAATTCGGGAAATAAACCTTTATATTATTGCAACCTATCCACTCGACCAAAACTCCAAACTCCACACTTTAATACAAGCTCTCAATAATATCATCGTCAATCTTAAAGGTGTGTTCCTCGCTCGGGAACGCACCCGACTTTACTTCGTCAATATACTGCCTGAATGCGTCTTTCATAACGCTACCAACTTGCGCATACTGCTTTACAAACTTAGGCTTGAAATCCGAGTACATTGCAAGCATATCCTGATAAACAAGCACCTGTCCGTCACAACCTGCACCGGCTCCGATTCCGATTGTGGGAATCGAAATGCTCTCGGAAATTTTCTTTGCAAGCTTTTCGGGAACGCACTCGAGCACTACGGCAAATGCGCCTGCCTCTTCAACGGCTCTTGCCTCGTCAAGTAACCTTTGTGCCTCCTCCTTGCCCTTGCCCTGCACCTTAAATCCGCCGAAAGCGTTGATTGACTGCGGAGTAAGTCCGATGTGTGCGCAAACGGGGATGGATGCCTTTACAATCGCCTTGATATGCTCGCAGAACTCAATTCCGCCCTCAAGCTTTACAGCCTGTGCCTTTCCCTCTTTTACAAGTCTGCCTGCGTTGACAACTGCGTCATAAACCGAGGTCTGGTACGACATAAACGGCATATCCGTAATTACGAGCGCATTTTTTGCGCCCCTTGCAACAGCCGCACTGTGGTGAATCATATCTTCCATTGTGACCGAAAGAGTGTCGTCATAGCCGAGCACAACCATTCCGAGCGAGTCGCCGACGAGGATTGAGTCAACGCCCGACTCGTCAAGCAGCTTTGCGGTTGTATAATCATAGGCGGTAAGCATAGTAAGCTTTTCGCCGTTTTTCTTTGACTCCTTAAAAGTAACCGATGTATTTTTCATAAAAGTCCCTTTCAATTTAAAGTAATATCAAATATATCCTAATTTAGCTGTTATTTACGATAAATCTAAAAATTCCGACAGTTCGCTGTAATCCCTGTCCTCGTTCTTTGTCTTTGCAAGGTTTACAAGCCGTTTTGCAAGCAGAATATAAATCTGTCTGTCCTCACCCTGCAAGCTTTCAACGTGCTTTTTAACAGTTTGCAAATCGTTTCGCTCAACAGGCCCTGTCAGCGCATTTACGCAACCGTTTTCAAGAACGCTATTAACATTTCCTAAAACAAGATTCTGCGTAGCCCTGACAGCCTCATCTCGTGAAAATCCGCATTCCTCAAGAAGTGAATATCCCATATCAAGCACTGCAACAAGCTCGTTGCTCAACACGCTTGCGGCGGTGTGATAAATCGACTTTTTGCTCTTGTCAATACGGCAAACAATGTTGCCGAGATTTTCAAAAAGGCTCTTCAAAGGCGAAACAGCCGTTTCATCTCCCTCTAAAGCAAAAAAAGTATTTGCCGGAATTCTGTAGGACGTCAATTTGTCGCTGAACGCAAGCATAGGGTGGATTGAGCAAACGCTTGCACCCGTGCTTTGTGAATCGGTAAATACATCAGATGATAATGCACCACTAAAATGGCATACTATTTTATTTTGGACGGACATATTATTTTTGATGATGCAATCCCACACGCTCCCGATTACTGCGTCGGGCGTTGTGATAAATAGGGTATCGCTCATTCTTACAAGCTCTTCCAAATCCGAAAAGCAGTCCGTTTGAGTAAATTTCTCCGCAAAAGCGGCATTGTCGGAGTTTATGTCATAAAACCCCGAAATCTGAATATTGTTGTCTTTGAGGTACATGCCGACGGAAACGCCGACCTTGCCTGCGCCGATAATTCCAATATTCATGCTATCACCTCGATTCAATACTACAGCGATAACATCTCATCTGATACAGCTTCACGTTGTGAATACCGTTCATAATTTAATATATCACAAATTTCGGAATAATTCAATATTTACGGCATTAATCCTGAAAACTTTACATTTACAATTTTTCTGTTCGGTGGTAGAATATTTTATATATTAATTTAATCTGTATGGAGCTATATTTAATGGATTTAAAGGTTGAACTGTTCAATAGAAGTATTGACGGTGTTTTGAAAATTACACTTGACGGTCAGACAAAGGAGCTTTCCGAGGATAACAGAAAGGTTATTTTTAACTGCCGAGAAGCTGAAAAACACAGGCTTGACATGGAATATGTATGCGAAGGTGTATATGATAAAATAAAAACAAGCAATCCCGTTGCAAGATTTTTTCTAAAATTGTTGCTTGCTGTTTTTGTTGTGTTTCAGTATTTGTTTGACAGCTATGACAATATAAGAGGTGCGCAGATTTACAGCTGGATAAAACACACCCAGCCGTTCGACTGCAAAAAATCGTACACAATAAAAAATGTCGGCGATACACTTACGGTAAAATACATAAATTGTTCCTACAGTCCGAAAAAGAAAGAGCTTTCCGAGCCTGATTTTGAGCTGACCGGGTGCAATTCCGATTTGGATTTTCAAAAAGTGACTTTTAATGAAACGTATTTAAAAAAGGAGTACAAATTCTACAACACTCCCGTATATACGGTTCTGTTTGCGTTGACCTTGTTTTTAAACGTACTTTTTACGGTAATTGCAGTTAATGTGTTCAGCGGAATTGATTGGCAAAATTTCAGCGAGTATGCTTTTTCTGTTTTCGGAATTGGATTTTGTTTATTGTTCGTCCTGTTTTTATTGATAATAACCGTTGTTGCTTTGGTGCGTTCGTACAGACTTTGCAAAGAAATTTGCAGGAAATACAAGGGCAATTTACAGTAAAATCACGGAGGTTTTGTTTATGGAAAAAAGTCGCATTGACAAACAGTTTGATTTTTTGCTTGAAGCCGACAAGGAAAAATTTATTCAGCGGAAAACGCTGAAAAGCGACGGAGAAACCTTTGAGAACGACGCAGAACACGCCTGGCATATGGCGATTATGTGCCTTTTGCTGGGTGAATATTCAAACGAGGATATAGATTTGCTCAAAACGATTTCGATGATTCTTATTCACGACGTTGTTGAAATCGACGCAGGCGACACCTACGCTTACGACGATGAGGGCAAAAAGTCACAGCGAGAGCGTGAGCTGAAAGCGGCTGACCGACTTTTCGGACTTCTGCCCGATGACCAAGGCAGAAAATTCAGAGCGCTCTGGGAGGAATTTGAGGAAGGAAAAACCGCTGAAGCAAGGTTTGCCCACACAATGGACAACGTACAGCCTGCTATGCTCAACAACTCAACAGACGGAAAAATGTGGGCAAAAAACAATGTAAAGCTCAGTCAGATTCTTGAGAGAAACAAAAACACCGCCGACGGCTCTCAAACTCTCTGGGAGTACTCATATAAAACTTTCATAAAACCGAATGTCGAAAAGGGCAGAATAGAGGAAGATTAATTATCTTCGCTCTGACGTTTTTTCATTTTCCGCCAGCTAACAAAGCCGTAAAGGTCGTTTATGAAAAATATCGCAAAGCAGATAAGCACAGGGAAATACGAAGTATTTTCCATTGATGCAAGAATCCACAGAACAATCAGCACAAGGTCGTTTACGGCATATGCAACAGCGTACACCGGACTGCGCATAAGCGCCAAATATGACGCAGAAAAGCTTGTTGCAATCGATAGGGTACTTGGCAAAAGATTTGGAGTGTCAAACGCCTTGAGAATAAAATAAAACACAATCGTTACGATTATTGTCAGCACAACAATCAAAATTCTGTTAAGGGCATTAAGACTGCTGACAGTTACCTCCGAGCTGTTTTTGTACGGATTCCTGTACCAGCTAATTGCCGACATAAGCGCAATCGGAGCAGTCATTCCGAGGTATGTAATCATCTCGCCGTAGTAGCAGTATTGCAGTGAAATAATCGAGTAAAGCAAGCCGAATACTACCATCAGCACCTGACCGATTACATAGCCCTTTGCAACAAAAATCAACGACGTAACGCCTATGAGAGATGCTACGAGCGTGAGGGGATTGAAATTTCCTGCAATCACAAACGAGGCTGTCACGGTAACGATTGAGAACAGCCAAAGGCAAAGCTCAAATCCTGAAAGGCTTGTAAAAAGTTTTTTGATATATCCCATTTTATACCTCCAAAAAAATAAGCACCCGACACACATATCTTCTGATACTGATACCAAATTAATAGCAGATTTTTCGACAGACGAGTGAGATTCCACAGGAAGGCTGTCGCCTTCCGAGGATAGCTCACGAAGTATGGCGGAAAATATGCCAAAAAGATATTCAGGGTTTAATTTAGGTATTAGTATCAAACCTAACGATATGTATACGAATGCGTAACGCTTCCTACCCGGTGGCAGTAATTTTATAATTTTCTAAATTCTATCACAGCAAAAATATTATGTCAAGTGCTTGTATATCATTCCATATCTGATATAATAATATATAATAAAAACACAAAAAGGAGGTGCCTTTATGAAATACGTATGCGGCGTATGCGGCTGGGAATATGACGAGGCTGTCGGCGATCCCGACAACGGAATTGCACCCGGTACAAAATTTGAGGATTTACCCGATGATTTTGTATGCCCTCTCTGCGGAGTTGGCAAGGATGATTTTTCACCGGCTGAATAAGAAGTGAAGTGTGATTTTCGCCACGATAAAACGCTATGACACTTTTGGGGTATCATAGCGTTTTTGTTGCTTTATAGTTTTCGTAATATTAAGATAAACTATAATTTTGCCGAGTGCCTCGGCGGGCAA
>DKWR01000041.1 GCA_002491825.1 Ruminococcaceae bacterium UBA7147 | reverse complement strand
ATTCTGCTATTATCCGAAAGACAGTGAGCTGTGCTACAGAATGACTGATTTTCTGCGTGGACCAAGACCTATGAACGGTGCAGATAAGCAATTCGTAGCCGACCGTTTCCGTGATAAAGACTATGTGCCGAGGTCGTATTTTGCAGGAGCAACTCCGAGCAACGATTATCAGCCTGCCGTACCCTATACGATAGAGGTCAGAGAAAATCAGTACACCTATGCAACAGACGGAATTGCAAAGCTGTTTATTCCCTCGGGCGGAGCAGACGACCCACGACCGATACAGCTTCGCAAAGCAAAGGACGGCAAGTGGTATTTGTGGGAATATTCAAGCATACTCCTCGGTATCCGTCAGCCCGAAAGCAGTAACCCGTGGGCATAAATCAATTCATAATTATCAATTAAAATATTATTATTCTATGGAGGAATTATTATGAAAAAATTAGCAGCAATTTTATTAGCACTCGTTATGACAGCCTCGCTCGCAGCCTGCGGCGGTTCGGGCGAAAGCTCCGACACAAAGGAAACTTCTAATCAAAGCTCTGCTTCCGCAACTTCCGAAGTTAAACCGGAGGAAACAACCGTTGAAGAAACAACAGCGTCAGCAGAATTGCAGGAGGGCGACAGCGGCGAAGGCGAGAAAACCCTCGACAGCGATTACTGCACAGTAACAATTCCCGAGGGCTTGCAGTACAAGGTTAACTCCTACTACCACGATGAAAACGCCCTTGGCTCAATTAAGATTGATTTCGGTAAAAAAGGCACAACAGAGGGCAGACTTGAAGTAAGCACAACAAGAATGATAAGCTCGCTTGATGACGCCGTAGAAGAGTGTATAAGAGTAAGAAATCTCGATACCTATGAAGAGGGCAAGTCTGAAATCGGAGAAGAAGTAACCTACGGTGACACTACCTACAAGGAGGTTAAAATGTCACACGACTACGGTGCAGAAACCTGCCTTGTATCCTACTACAAGAGGGCAGACGGCAAGGATATTTATGTTGAAATCAAAACAACTCAAAACGACTTTGATAAATTGCCAATCGACGATCCCCTTGTTCAGGAGCTTGCAAAGTCTGCTGTTTATAAGTAATCCTATCTGCTATTGCACATCACAGGCAGAAAAGCATTCTGCCTGTGATGATGTAAATATGAACAGTAAAGTAATATTGCCGAATCCTAATGATAATACGGAGGGATTTTATGAAAACTAAAATATCAAAAAAAGTAATAAGCATATGTCTTACTTTGCTTATTTGCATTTCCGCTTTGCCGCTTTCAATGCTTTCGGCAAGTGCGGCTGAATACTTCATAAACATTAACAATTTAACCTATCCTCGCCCCGGTACTGCACCGAAAGGCAACTTTACATACAGAGGCAATTTCAATTGCGAGCTTCTCGGTTGGCAGTGGACTAACTATAATGGTGACATGGTGGCTGCAGGCCCCGAAGCTTACAAGAGCTTTATACTTTCAATGGAAGAAAACAGTTATGGTACCAAGCCGGCAGAGCTTAAAGCATTTACCGATACGGAAAAGTATAACTTTTATGCTTACTTTGTAATAAAAAATAAAATTATTTCCGCAGATACACCGTGCGTAGCAAACTTTTATGACGAAAGCGGCGAGTTAATCGAAACCGACGACGAAAGCAGTTTTATTCCTGTGTCAGAGTTATTGACGGAAATTCCCGAGGGCATAACGCTCCCAAATGGTATTACCGAAAATGATACGCTCTATATGTGCTTCATAGACGGTCTTATGTGTTCTCCGTCCGACCATATGCACGATTGGGATTCGTACACTTCCGATTGCAACTACCATTGGACAGAATGTAATATATGCGGCAAGAAGATTGCAAACAGTGAAAATAAACATTACAGCGGTTCCACTGTAGGTGAAAAGTGGACTTGTGTTCAGAAAGCAACCGAAACACAGGAAGGCTTATATGTAAAAAAATGCCCTACTTGCTCATATATAGTTGAGAGCATTATAGTACCGAAAACAGGCGAGCAGACAATTGTAACAAGCTATGACGAATTGAGAGATGCTCTTGCAAAGGGAGGAACGCAGTGGATAACTCTTGACTATAAATGGATAGTGCAGGAAGATTATAAAAGGGATTATAGCCTTTGTGTTGACGACCCAAACGCCGACATAACTATTGACCTCAACGGTTGCTCTATAAGCAGAACTTCTATGTATGATAATCATCTTTTTGATGTCAAGCGTGGCAGTCTGCGAATCTGGCAGAACGATTATTATAATATAGACGAAAACAATCTGCATAATTTGGAACTTATCACCGGTGCTAATAATGAGAATAAGGTAGTGTTTAATGTTGAAGAAGAGGGAAGTCTGAGGTTGACTAATGTTCACGCTTTTGCAGTAGCTGGCTCTTTTGTCTATACCTTCTCAATAGTAAAATCAAAAGGCAATCTCCGCATTGACAGCGGTGTTTACAAAGCATATACAGGATATGAGGCTGTTAATGTTAACTCAGGTTCAGTTGTAATTAACGGAGGAAAATATTTCACAACTCATCAATTTGGTAAAGCTTTAAGTATATCCGGTACAGATGACAGTAAAACTACGGCTGAAATCAATTACGGTACATTCGGTGGATGTTACACCGCCGTTGGTATATACAAAAATGCAGATGTTACTATAAACGGCGGCGATTTTTATTATAAAGATGCAAAAAATAATGAATATCAGGATTGTGCCGTGTACGCAAAAAACTGTGATTTAACCATAAATGACGGCAGTTTTTACGGCAGTGAATATGCGTTATCTGTGGACTGCCTTAATTCACTTAAAATTGCAGACGGATATTTTAAATTATTTGATGAAACTACAGATTCTAATAAATCCGTATTGTACTTAAACGGTGATCACAATTCCGCAGCAACAATTTACGGAGGAAGATTTATAGGAGAAACAGGAATTTACAGTAACTGTGCAGTTAATCTTTCAAATATTATTCCAAGTGGCTGCAATGCTTATGACAGCAACGGAAAGATTGATACTACCGCAACCGCAAAATCAATCGGTACAGGCTATACAATTATAGAAGCCCCGAGAACCGTAATCACAGCACAGCCGTCAGGCGGACATTCACCATATATGGGTGATTCAATCGTTCTTAAAATAGATGCAGAAAATGCAAACGAATACATATGGCACATTATTGACGAAAACGGACATGAGCTTTCCTGGAATTACCTTTCTAACAACGGCTATGCAACTCCGGCTACATCCGAAGGCGGAAAAAAGCTTTTCCTTTACGATGTG
>DKWR01000015.1 GCA_002491825.1 Ruminococcaceae bacterium UBA7147 | reverse complement strand
TTATAAGATTTTTGAGCATATTTTAGTTTTTAATTAGATTTTAGTATTAATAGGAATTTGAATTTCATTATAAAAAATCAGCCGTTTTATTAATATTATGCTCTGCTTTTGGCAAAATAATAACTAAATAATGGTTGCATTTGTGAATTATGCGTATTATAATATTAGTCAAACGTCAATTAAGGAGAATACGCTTGAAACAGGTTGAAATTTTTACCGACGGCGCTTGCAGCGGAAATCCTGGCCCCGGAGGCTGGGGTGCAGTCCTGCGCTACAACGGGCACGAACGTGAGATGTCGGGTGGGGAAGCAAACACAACTAACAACAGAATGGAGCTTTCCGCAGTAATCAATGCACTTGAAGCGCTTAAGGAGCCGTGCAAGGTAACGCTGTACAGCGATTCCCAGTATGTATGCAACGCATTAAAGCTCGGCTGGGCTAAAAAATGGAAGGCAAACAACTGGATGCGCAACAAAAAAGAGCCTGCACTCAATCCCGAACTGTGGGACAGGCTTTTAAAGCTCTGCGACATTCACGAAGTTGATGTTATATGGGTAAAAGGTCACGCCGGTCACCCTGAAAACGAAAGGTGCGACCGACTCGCTGTTGCTGCGGCACAGCAATATGCATAAATCAAACGAAGGTGATATATATGAGAAACATTTATGCCGACAACTCGGCTACAACTGCTCTTGCACCGTCGGTGCTTGAAAAAATGATGCCCTACCTCACCGAGGTTTACGGCAACCCCTCAAGCCTTTACCGTATAGGTGGCAAGGCAAAGGAAGCTGTTGAAAAGTCAAGAGCTAATATCGCAAAAAATCTCGGAGCCGCTTCACCGAGCGAAATTTTCTTTACATCAGGCGGAAGTGAATCCGACAACTGGGCGTTAAAGGGCGTTTGCCACGCTCTTAAAGCAAAGGGCAAAAAGCACATCATTACTTCAAAATTTGAGCATCACGCTATTCTCCATACGTGTGCCGCTCTTGAAAAGGATGGTTTTGAAGTAACATATCTTGACGTTTACGAAAACGGCATTGTTAAACCCGAGGACGTTGAAAACGCTATTCGTGAGGACACTGCTATTGTATCTATTATGTATGCCAACAACGAAATCGGCACAATTCAGCCGATTGCCGAAATCGGTGCAATCTGCAAAAAACACGGCATTCTGTTCCACACCGACGCTGTTCAGGCGGCAGGATATGTCAGAATCAACGTTATTGAGCAGAACATTGACCTGCTTTCAATGACCGCTCACAAAATTCACGGGCCAAAGGGCTGCGGCTTGCTTTACGTAAGACGAGGCGTTAAGATAGACAACCTTATCGAAGGCGGTGCACAGGAAAGAAACAGACGTGCAGGAACGGAAAACGTTGCAGGCATTGTCGGTCTTGACGCTGCACTTCAGCTTTCGGTTGATACAATGGACGAAAGAAACGCAAAGCTTGTAAAAATGCGTGACCGACTGATTGACGGACTGCTTAAAATTGAGCGTTCAAGACTTAACGGCGACAGAGTTCACCGTCTGCCCGGTAACGTAAATATGTGCTTTGAGGGAATTGAGGGCGAAAGTCTTTTATTAAAGCTTGACCTTTGCGGAATTTCCGCATCTTCGGGTTCAGCCTGCACCTCGGGAAGTCTAGACCCAAGCCACGTTCTGCTTGCAATCGGTCTTCCCCACGAAATTGCTCACGGCAGTATGCGCCTTTCATTCTCTGACGAGAACACCGAGGAGGATATTGACTATATCCTTGAAAAGGTGCCCGAAATTGTCAGTTATTTAAGAGCTATGTCACCGCTTTGGGAAAAAATCAAAAAGGACGAAGCGGCACAAAACTCTTAATTAATAATATATACATTAATTATATAAAATCAAGGAGGTTTAAGATATTATGGCATATTCCGAAAAGGTTATGGATCATTTTGCTAATCCCCGCAACGTAGGCGAAATTGAAAACGCTGACGGTATCGGCGAGGTTGGCAACTCCAAGTGCGGAGATATTATGAAGATGTACATCAAGGTTGAGGACGACGTTATCACCGACGTTAAGTTCAAGACATTCGGCTGCGGTGCCGCTATTGCAACAAGCAGTATGGCTACCGAGATGATTAAGGGCAAGTCAATAAGTGACGCACTCAAGCTTACGAACAAGGCTGTTATGGAGGCTCTTGACGGACTTCCGCCAGTTAAAGTTCACTGCTCCGTGCTTGCAGAGCAGGCAATTAAAGCCGCTATTTCAGATTATTACACACGCAAGGGAATTGACCCCGAACCGTTCGTTGGTAAGGTTCCCGAGTGCGACGAGTGCGGCTGTCACTGATTTAAGTTTAATATAAAATTGAGGACTGTTCGTTTTTGTGAACAGTCCTTTTTGCATTTATAATAAATTTTCTAAAAGTATAAAAATCAACTGAATTTTGTCCGTATCTTGTCACAGTCGGTTTGGTATCCTATAATCACAGAAAAGGAAAACACACCTAAACGACGAAAGGAGATACTTATGTTCTACATTTTACGTTGGTTATTTAAGGATTAATTACGATATATTTGAAAGGTCAGGATTCTGTAGCGGAATCCTGACCTATTTTTTGTGCATCAATTATTCAATAACCGTGTAGCCCTTGTCCTCTACCGCCTTTTTAAGCGTTTCAAACGGCACGTCCTTTTCAAGTGTGACAACGGCTGTTCCGTTTTCGTGACTTGCAACAGCCTGAGTTACGCCGTCAAGCTCTTCAAGTGCTTTTTTGACTGTTGCCTCGCAGTGGGGACACATCATACCTTCAATTTTTATTGTCTTTTCCATTTGTACATTCTCCTTTTCAATAGTTTTTACTGTTTCTGTTTTTATATTATTTCTGCGGATTTTTGCAAAATTCAGACGCAGAGCATTTGTGACAACGCAGAAGCTTGAAAGGCTCATTGCCGCTGCGGCAAACATCGGATTCAACTTCCAACCGAGCAAGGGTATAAACAAACCTGCGGCAATCGGGATTCCGATTGCGTTGTAGATGAACGCCCAGAACAGGTTTTCGTGAATATTTCGGAGCGTTGCTCGTCCGAGCCTGATTGCGGCAGGAACATCTGATAATCTGCTTTTCATTAACACTACGTCTGCCGCATCAATTGCAACGTCGGTTCCTGCGCCTATTGCTATACCGACGTCTGAACTTGTAAGTGCAGGGGCGTCGTTAATTCCGTCACCGACCATTGCAACTCTACCCTTTTGCTTAAGCTTTGAAACAACCTTTTCCTTGCCGTCAGGCATAACGCCTGCGATTACTTCGTCAACGCCTGCAAGCTTTCCGACTGCATTTGCAGTCTTTTCATTGTCGCCTGTAAGCATAACGACGTGCAATCCCATATTGTGCAGTTCCTTTACCGCCTCGGCACTGTCCTCTTTTATTTCATCGGCAACGGCAACGATACCGAGAAGTTTATTTCCTTTAACGAAATATAAAGGAGTTTTTCCCTCTTCTGCAAGATTTTCTGCTGTTGCAATTGCCTTATCGGGAATCTGCGTAAATTCTGAAATATATCTTAAATTTCCGCCGTAAACTGCTTCGCCTTCTAAAATTCCCGACAAGCCACTGCCTGATGTTATTTTAAATTCGTCAATTTCTTCCGGAGCAAGTCCGTCCTCGCTCGCTTTTGCAACAATCGCTTTTGCAAGAGGGTGCTCACTTTTACACTCAAGCGCAAGTGCTGTTTTCATAAGTTCGGTTTTATCGTAATTAAATGAGATAATGTCGGTAACCTTCGGTTCGCCTTTTGTAATTGTTCCCGTTTTGTCGAGAGCGACAATTTTAATTTTGCCAGACTGCTCAAGCGACTCGGCGGTTTTGAACAAAATTCCGTTCTTCGCTCCTACTCCGCTACCAACCATAATTGCAACCGGAGTTGCCAGGCCGAGCGCACACGGACAGCTTATTACAAGCACAGAAATTGCCCTTGCAAGCGCAAAACCAACGCCCTCTCCGACCAACAACCACACTGCCGCGGTGATTATCGCAACAGCAATTACAACAGGCACGAACACGCCCGAAACCTTGTCAGCCGCCTTAGCAATCGGAGCTTTTGTAGCAGATGCATCACTTACCATTTTTATAATCTGCGAAAGCGTTGTGTCCTCGCCCACTCGTGAGGCTTCGCATTTTATGAATCCCGACTGATTAATAGTCGCCGCTGAAACAACGTCGCCCTTGCTTTTATCAACAGGAATACTCTCGCCTGTCAGAGTCGATTCATTCACTGCGCTGTTGCCCTCAATTATAATTCCGTCAACGGGAATACTCTCGCCGGGACGAACGACGAAAATGTCGCCCTTCTTTACCTTATCAACTGAAACCGTCGTTTCCTTGCCGTCAATAAGGATAACGGCTGTTTTCGGGGCAAGTTTTATAAGGCTTTTGAGTGCGTCGGTTGTTTTGCCCTTTGAACGTGCTTCAAGCATTTTGCCGACGGTAATAAGAGTTAAAATCATCGCCGCAGATTCAAAATAAAGCTCGTGCATATACATCATTACACCGTTCATATCACCCGCAAGCTGTGCGTTCGTCATTGCAAACAGCGCATAGGTGCTGTAGACAAATGCCGCCGAAGAGCCGAGAGCAACAAGCGTGTCCATATTTGGTGCACGATTAAAGAGCGCTTTATAGCCGCTTATAAAAAACTTTTGATTTATCACCATAACAGCCGATGTCAGCAAAAGCTGAATAAGTCCCATAGCAACGTGGTTGTTATCCAGAAATTGCGGCACGGGGAAATTCCACATCATATGCCCCATCGAAAAATACATCAGCACAATAAGGAAAACAAGTGAGGCTATAAGTCTTTTTAATAAAGCAGGAGTTTCGGTATCTTTGAGATTATCGGCATTTTCAGAATTACTCGGTTTTCTTTCAGAGCCTTTCAGCGTTGCGCCGTAGCCTGCACTTTCTACTGCGGCTATGACTTCTTCGGGGGTTACATTTCCCTCAACGCCCATTGAATTTGTAAGCAAGCTGACCGAACAGGAGGTTACGCCGTCAAGCTTTGAAACAGCCTTTTCAACCCTTGCACTACAAGCGGCACAGCTCATTCCCGTAACATTATATTGTTTCATCTAATCATCTCACTTCATCAGTTTTTGCAGGGTATTGACAAGCTCGTCAACAGTTTCGTCCCTTCCCTCTCTTATATCATTTGCAACACAGGTTCGGATATGACTTGCGAGCAATTCTTTGTTGAATGAATTAAGTGCCGCATTGACCGCCGCAATCTGAATTAGAATATCGGTGCAGTAGGCGTCCTTTTCGACCATACCTTTAATTCCTCTGATTTGCCCCCCAATCCTGTTGAGCCTGTTAATCAGCTTTTTATATTCATCGGGTTCACGCTTTTTAGTTTTGTGAGTACAGCAGCAATTATTTTTCATATATATCACCGATTACATAATATACCCCTATGGGGTATTTGTCAAGACATAAAAATGACTGCACAAAATATCCTGTGCAGTCAGAAGTTTTTATTTCATAAGACCGTCCCTGTCGTAGTATTCCTTGTCGGAAAGCTCTTCCTTTTCGTCAAGATTATACTCGCTGTTTTTAAACAGTCCGCTTCCGGTTCGGTAATTGTGATTTGCACCCCTGCGAAACGCATAAGCGATAATTACAACCAACACCAACAGCCAAAAAACAAGCCAGCCCATAATGTTACTCCTTTAAAATAAAAGCAAATATTGTAATTGTCGAATGATTGAGGACAGTATACTCCTAAATTTTACGCCTGTCAATAATATTTTTCAATTATTATGCATTTTATCAGAAAAAATTATTGTTGCTCTTCTTCCTCTTTGAGATTGTCAAGTGCAACACGCACCGCCTCAACAACAAACGCTGAAAAAGTACAGTCCGTTCCAACAAGAGCCGCTTCAACCTCGTCAATAACATCGTTCGGGAAACGTATGCTTTTATTCGTAGTCTGCGGAATTTTAGGTATTTTAAATTTCTTCATATAAAACACTCCGTATTACAATTTATAATTATATTGTAATTGAAATTTATTTTATAAATGTTGCACATTTGCATTGCGTTTTGTTTGCACGTTATGATATAATGTAAAAGCTCAATAAAATTATTAAAGAAAGAGGGATTTTGAAGATGAAATAAATAGCTTAAATGAATATTATAATGATGTAATTGAAAAGTATGTAGCATTGTGTGAATTTTGCATAGACTTAAGTTTAGATTATGAAAACGGATTAAGCGATACATTATCATTTGATTTAAGCAAGGTTCAGTTTGAGCATGATTTAGCTCAAATTAAAATACGCCAATATTCTGATGAATATAATATTATGGAAGTAAATTATATTCCCGAAGCTTATGAATATATTATTACCAAATTGCAAGACAAAGCAGAAAAAGAAACAACACTTGCTATTTACCAAAAATATTTATTAATAGCTCTGATAATTGATACTGTCTTTATTTTAATTCTAATTGTTTTGATTATCAGAGGTAAGAAAAAGCAAAAGACAAATAAACCAATTACATTAACAGAATAATTATAGGTATGCTGACGGAAAATTTTACGTTTTCCGCCAGCTTTTTGCTTTTCTTATTTAAACATATACTGCGCAGTGTCCATAATCGACTCCATTGTTCTCATTGCCTTGTTGGCTTTCTTTTTCAGTTTGGGGTTGTTGTCAACTGCGTTCTTGCCGATTATGCCTACCGCCATTCCTGCCGCAAGTCCGATTGCCGCTCCCTTTACCACATTCATCATTGAGTTTGAACTCACAAAACACACCTCCTTTTTTTATATGCAAGTTTATGCTTGCAATATTATTGTTTACGTTTTAAAATATAATAAAACCGATTTTTAAAAAACTGGAGTGATAACTTTTGGCAAAACTCAATCTTGTGCTTGTTGAGCCTGAAATTCCGCAGAATACAGGCAACATTGCACGTACCTGTGCCGCAACGGGCGCAACGCTTCATCTTGTAAGACCTATGGGATTTACCGTTGACGACAGAAAGCTGAAACGTGCAGGACTTGACTACTGGCATCTGCTGGACATTACATATTATGACAGCATTGACGATTTTTTTGAAAAAACAAAGGGTGGAAATTACTTTTTCTTTTCAACAAAAGGCACGCACCGACACAGCGACGTTGAATATCCCGACAACTGCTACCTGCTTTTCGGCAAGGAAACAAAGGGACTGCCCGAGGAGCTTTTAATGAAACACCCCGACAGCACACTGCGTATTCCGATGATTGACGAGGCAAGAAGCCTGAACCTTTCAAATTCCGTTGCAATAGCGGCTTATGAGGTTTTGCGTCAGTGGGATTATCCCGAGCTGCTCAACAAAGGCGAGTTGCATAATCACAAATGGTCGGAAATAAACAACAGATAATTTTATTCGTTTTCTGAATTATAATTCCAAATTTTGTCTGTCAAACTTTTTTTATCTTTTCTATTGATAAAATGCGTATTTTGATATATAATATTCTTGACTGTGAAAATACTAAATTTTTACAATATTCTTCTAAAACGAAAGGAATGTATTTCAATGAAACTCAACAAAGTTACCGTTGATGACCTCAATGTAAAAGGCAAAAAGGTTCTTGTACGCTGTGACTTCAACGTACCTCTCAAGGACGGAGTTATCACAAACGACAACAGAATCACAGCCGCTCTTCCCACAATTAAAAAGCTTATCGCTGACGGCGGTAAGGTTATTCTTTGCTCACACCTTGGCAAACCCAAGAACGGTCCCGAAGAGAAATTCTCTCTCGCTCCCGTTGCCGTAAGACTTTCCGAGCTTCTCGGCAAGGACGTTGTTTTTGCAAACGACGACGAGGTTGTAGGCGAAAACGCAAAGAAGGCTGTTGCCGAAATGAACGACGGCGACGTTGTACTTCTTCAGAACACTCGTTTCAGAAAAGAAGAAACAAAGAATCTTGAGCCGTTCTCAAGCGAGCTTGCTTCACTTGCTGACGTATTTGTAATGGACGCTTTCGGCTCTGCTCACCGTGCTCACTGCTCAACAGCAGGTGTTACAGACCACATCAAAGACACAGCTGTTGGTTACCTTATGCAGAAAGAAATCGACTACCTCGGCAATGCCGTTGAAAACCCTGTTCGTCCGTTCGTTGCTATCCTCGGCGGCGCAAAGGTTGCTGACAAGCTCAACGTTATTTCAAACCTCCTCGAGAAGTGCGACACACTCATCATCGGCGGCGGTATGGCTTACACATTCTTAAAGGCACAGGGCAAGGAAGTCGGTCTTTCACTCGTTGACGATTCAAAGATTGACTACTGCAAGGAAATGATGGAAAAGGCTGAAAAGCTCGGCAAGAAGCTCCTTCTCCCCATCGACACAACAATCGCCGCAGGCTTCCCCGATCCTATCGACGGACCTATCGACGTTCAGGTTGTTGACGCTGACAGCATTCCTGCTGATATGGAAGGTCTTGACATCGGCACAAAGACACAGGAACTCTTTGCAGAGGCTGTTAAGAGTGCAAAGACTGTTGTATGGAACGGTCCTATGGGCGTATTTGAGAACCCCACACTTGCAAAGGGTACAATCGCTGTAGCAAAGGCTCTTGCAGATACTGACGCTACAACAATCATCGGCGGCGGCGACAGTGCAGCTGCTGTTATTCAGCTCGGCTTTGCTGACAAGATGAGCCACATCTCAACAGGCGGCGGCGCATCTCTTGAATACCTTGAAGGTAAGACTCTTCCCGGTATTGCAGTAATCGCTGACAAATAATTAAACCGATATAATTTATGGGCGGGAACTCTCGCCCATATAATCTATAATTATATTTTTTTAAAATGCATCTTAATATCGTAGTACTTTGTTAATTCTAAATGTTATCAATTTTGTTTGAAAATAACCACACTCAAATGTAGGGAGCAACACGCTGGTCGTTCCCTACAGTAATAAAAATTTATATTTTGCTATATTCGTAAATGAAAGGTTGAATAGAAATGGATAAGACAAAGAGAAAGGCAATTATTGCCGGCAACTGGAAAATGAACAAAACTCCTTCCGAGGCTAAAGAGCTTCTCACAGCAATTATTCCTGCTGTTAAGGACGCTGACTGCGAAGTTATCGCTTGCGTTCCTTACGTTGATTTAAGCGTGGCTCTTGAGGTTACAAAGGGCACAAACGTTAAAATCGGTGCCGAGAACTGTCACTGGGCAGAAAGCGGCGCTTTCACAGGCGAAATCTCAACAGGTATGCTCAAGGAAATGGGCGTTGAATATGTAGTACTCGGTCACAGTGAAAGAAGACAGTACTTCGGCGAAACAGACGAAACCGTAAACAAGAGAACAAAGGCAGCTCTTGCCGCAGGCTTAAAGCCTATCGTTTGCGTTGGCGAGCTTCTTTGGGAGCGTGAGTGCGACATAACAGAGGAAGTTATTGCAAGACAGATTAAACTTGACCTCTTCGACGTATCGGCAGAGGACGTCAAGAAAACAGTTATCGCTTACGAGCCTGTATGGGCTATCGGCACAGGCAAGACTGCTACAGCAGAGCAGGCTGAAGAGGTTTGCGCATTTATCCGTGCTACTCTTGCAAAGCTTTACAGCGAAGAAGTTGCACAGGCTGTTACAATTCAGTACGGCGGTTCAATGAACGACGGCAACGCTGACGAGCTCCTTTCAAAGACAAACGTTGACGGCGGTCTTATCGGCGGCGCATCACTCGTTGCAGAGAAGTTTGCCGCAATCGTTAAAGCTGCAAGCAAGTAATTTTTAAGCACACGAAAGGATTTTGCTTTATGAAAAAACCTTTGATTCTTATGATTCTTGACGGCTTCGGAATTGCGCCCGAAAGCGGAAACGCTATCAAAGCCGCAAAGAAGCCGAACATTGATAAGCTTTTTGCCGAAAATCCCCTTACTCAGATTGGCGCATCGGGTATGGACGTTGGTCTTCCCGACGGTCAGATGGGTAACTCCGAGGTTGGCCACACCAACATCGGCGCAGGCAGAATCGTTTATCAGGAACTTACAAGAATCACAAAGACTATAAACGAGGACAAGCTCAAGGACAACGAGGCTATTGTTTCCGCAATGGACAAGGCACTTGAAAACGGCACTGCTCTCCACCTTATGGGACTTCTTTCCGACGGCGGCGTTCACAGCCACAACACTCACCTTTACGGTATTTTAGAGCTTGCAAAGAAAAAAGGCCTTGAAAAAGTTTACATTCACGCTTTCCTCGACGGACGTGACGTTCCTCCGTCAAGTGCGGCCGACTTTGTTCAGGCTTGCGTTGACAAGACCGAGGAAATCGGCGTGGGCAAGATTGCTACAGTTATGGGCAGATACTACGCTATGGACCGTGACAACCGCTGGGAACGTGTTGAAAAGGCATATGCCGCTATGGTTTACGGCGAAGGCGTTGAGGCTGAATGCCCTGTTTGCGCTGTTAAAAACTCCTACAAAGAGGATGTTACAGACGAATTTGTTGTCCCCTCCGTTGTTAAGGGCGGCGCAACAATTCAGCCGAACGACAGCGTAATTTTCTTCAACTTCCGTCCCGACAGAGCAAGAGAGATTACAAGAACTCTTGTTGACCCCGACTTTAACGGCTTTGAGAGAAAGAAAGGCTTCTTCCCCGTCAACTTCGTTTGTATGACGCAGTATGACGCTACAATGCCGAACGTTGACGTTGCATTCAAACCGCAGGTACTCACAAACACACTCGGCGAATACATTTCCGACAAGGGTATGGCACAGCTTCGAATTGCTGAAACAGAGAAGTACGCTCACGTTACATTCTTCTTCAACGGCGGTGTTGAAAAGCAGTACCCCGGCGAGGACAGAATCCTTGTTAAGTCACCCTCGGTTGCTACCTATGACCTCCAGCCCGAAATGAGCGCTTATGAGGTTACAGACAAGCTTGTTCCTGCAATCAAGAGCGGCAAGTACGATATGATTATCCTCAACTTTGCTAACTGCGATATGGTAGGTCACACAGGCGTGTTTGATGCGGCTGTAAAGGCTGTTGAGGCTGTTGACGAGTGCGTTGGCAAGGTTGTTGACGCTATCAGAGAAATGGGCGGCGTTGCTCTTATCACAGCTGACCACGGCAATGCTGACAAAATGGTTGACACTGACGGCGAGCCGTTCACTGCTCACACCACAAACCCAGTTCCGTTCTGCGTAATCGGCTACGATTGCGAGCTTAAGGACGGCGGCAGACTTGCCGACATTGCTCCGACAATGCTACAGATTTTGGGACTTCCCCAGCCCGAAGAAATGGACGGCTCAAGCCTTATTAAATAAAGTTCATAATATTAAAATCCCCTCACATTGTGTTGTGAGGGGGTTGTTAGTTGCGAGGGGTTTGTTATATCAATGCTTTTGGAATAATGACATTTTAATTTATTTTATTGCTCTGCTACCAATTTTTTCTGGAGAGATGTTGCATCAGGAACGCTTACAACATTATCTCTGTTGAAATCAGCAATATAACTCTGTTGGAGAGTTAACTTATCCGAGCTTGCGAGATTGTAATAAGAATCTTTTTCAGTAAGATTTTTTTGTATGAGAGTTGCATCTAAAACACTCAAAACTCCGTCACCGTTAGTATCTCCGATAAGACTGATATATTTTTTAGATGTAGTTTTCTGCATTGCATCATAAAAAGCCTTATCTTCAATCCACGCATTTTCGTAAGCAGCATAAGCGCCCAGTACATCATTATTTTTAATAATTGCAAACGGGCCTTCCGAGCCTCCGTCAGTCTGTGGATTAAAGAGCATATAATCTCCTAACGCCTTATAAAGCAACTCGTCACAAACAGCACGCATATCTTGAACAAGTAAAAATTTACTGCCGTCGCTGTTCTCACCCTCGGCAAGGAATATATATTTATATTGTGTCTGCGAGTCTACATATATCAAAGAACCGTTACCGCTTGTATATGTAGTGAATCTTTCATTTTCCTCTGCGTTTACTCCCAATACAGCTAAAGAAACCACCATAATTCCAACTAACAAAATTGCTAAACACTTTTTCATAGAAGCACCTCCTAATATAATTGTAACATTACTATAAAATAATGTCAACACTTTATTGTATTTTATTGCAAATAATATGATAAAGCATAATCTGTATTATTTTGAGATAATGAGTAGTAATTCTTTATAATATTAACTTTATATACGCCATTTTCAGTTGCATTAAATGTAACTATTTGCTTATTATCAAATAAATAATCTGATTTATACTTTTGCCCATTTGGAGAAATAACTTCCAAAATAATCGAATCCAATGGATAACTTGTATCTTCTGTGTTTATTTTATTCCATGATAAAGAAAAACGTAACAACTTTCCTGCAGCATTATTAATATTAATTGACTTACAAATTTGGGGACAACCTTTATGCATAATTCCACTTATATAATTATTATTACTAACAAGGTTATGTGCATTTATTACATTAAGCAATCCTGACCCAAATTTCTTACTTAAGGAAATACTATTAACTTTTGATTCTGTCGTAGTAATCACATCATTTAAATCCATATATTCTGTTATTGTTGACGAACTCAATAAAATTGACTTTATAAGCTCTGATTTTCCAGCTATAGAAGGAAATGCCTGTGTTAATTGAGCTATTGCACTTGTAACCATAGGTGCTGAGGCTGACGTACCTGTCATACCGCCACCACTAGTATATATATTTACACCTGGTGCAACAATGTCTGGTTTGTAAGATTTATCTCTGTCGAAAATATAAGAAGAATCCTTCTCTAATTTACCACTATTATCGCAATTTCCAACAATAATAGCATTGTAAGACATATTTGAAGATGAAACTCCTATATCCTGCGTGTTACCTGAAGACATTACAAATGTAACATCATAATTACAAGAAATATAATCTATATACCTTGACAATGTTCCATAACTATTATATCCATAATCTTCATCAATCATTGAACAAGACATATTAATAGCTGTTACACCGCAGGATAACAATTCTCCTATTGCTCTTTCTCTACAACCAACACTACCAATTATAGTACAATATAATTCAGCATCTGGTATGGCACCCATATACCTGTCATCATTACCAACCATCACTAAAGCAACCCGTGTACCATGAAACTTTCCCTGGTCAACCGTACCTGTAATATTTGTCAGATTACTATTTGGAAAGTATTGTGTTAATGGCAAATATTCTGCTTCAATCATTCCAACCTTAATACCACTTCCTGTTAATCCAAGATTATCTCTTGCATTACTAATTCCTGTAACATCAAAATAGGGTGTATCAATTGGCAAGTCATATTCGTCTTCTTCATCATCATTGACATCTTCAATAAATTTTGCATTTTCATCCAAATAATATATTTGACTAATACAGCTTAACTCGCTTAATTTATATATTTGCTCTTTATTTAACCTTAAGTCAATGTTTGGAGCATATTCTGACATCATAATAATTTCGGGATTATCACTATCTAACTCACTAATCAAATTGTTAAAAATTCTTTTATTATATTCACTTAACACATTTTTATATGTTTTTCTTACAACACTAACTACTGTACTTATTTCTTCAAATGAAACATTACTCTGTATTTTATTTAAAAATAGATGATTTGAAATATTAATATTTGAACCACCATTATCTATAAAAGAATTATCTATTGTTTCTTTAGATATTATACCATTATTAATATCGTTTTTTAAAAGATTAATTACCTCCTGTTTTACAGTATTATGGTCAATATCTTTAAACCACACAGAAACACTGATTTTATCATTATCATTAGCCTTTTCTAATAATGACTGCAACCCATAATCAATTTTGGTATCATTTAGTTCTACTGTTGTACCATTAACATTAATTAAAACACTCGATAATAATAAACATACCAATAAAACACATAACAAATTTGAAAATAATTTCTTTTTCCTCATAATAAAGCCTCCTTTTAATTAATTGAATTTGTTATATATTTATGTTAAGATGAAGATAGTGAAGTATCTTCACGATTATTGTAAACCTATTTTTTCTATTTGTCAATACATTTCTTTATATTTGTTTATCTTTTTTGTGCTATTTTGTAACCAGCGAAGTTTGCTAAAAAATCATAATTTTAAAATTAGATTTCTAGTGTTTCAAAATTTAATATAAATTCAAAATATACGCTGTTGATGATTTTACAAATTTGGTGTAAAATAAATAAAGAACTAATATATGGATAAGGAATATGTATGTTTAAATTGCGGAGATTTTTAAAGGACTACAAAAAGGAATGTATCATCGGACCATTGTGCAAGCTGTTTGAGGCTATACTCGAACTGTTTGTGCCTATGGTTATGGCTGATATTATTGACGTCGGAGTAAAAAACGGTGACGGCGGATATGTGCTGAAAATGGGCGGAGTTATGGTTCTGCTCGGCGTTGTCGGACTTATGAGTGCTCTTGTGTGTCAGTACCTTGCGTCAAAGGCTTCACAGGGTGTGGGAACGAAAATCCGAAGGGAGCTTTTTGCCCACATCAACTCGCTTTCTCACGCAGAGCTTGACAGGCTTGGCACTCCCTCGCTGATTACACGAATCACGAATGACGTTAATCAGGTTCAGCAGAGCGTTGCTATGGGAATCCGTCTGCTCACACGTGCGCCGTTTATCGTAATCGGTGCGCTTATTATGTCGATGACAATCAACCTGCAAATGTCGATAATATTCTTCATAGCCGCAGTGCTTATCGGAATTACGCTCTATCTTGTTATGACAAGGAGTATTCCGATTTACTCGGCAATTCAGAAAAAGCTCGACAAAATCGGACTTATTTCACGTGAAAACCTTTCGGGCAACCGTGTTATACGTGCGTTTTCAAAACAGAAAAGCGAGGAAGAACGCATTGACAACGCAACAGAGGAGCTTGCAAAAACTTCTATAAGAGTAAGCCGTCTTTCTGCGCTGTTGAGCCCTGTTACCTACGCTGTTACCGACATTGCAATTATCGCAATAATCTGGTTCGGCGCAATCAACGTAAACAACGACACTGGTATGCTCTCGGGTGACATAATTGCGCTTATAAACTATATGACGCAGATTCTGCTTGCGATGATTGTTGTTGCAAACCTTGTAATTCTGCTGACAAAGGCAAGTGCAAGTGCGCAGAGAATTAACGAGGTTTTTGAAACACAGCCGAGTGTTGTTGAGAAAAATCACGATGAAATCTCCGTCAGAAAAAGCAATTCTACACCGAAGGTTGAATTTGAAGATGTTACATTTAGCTACGGTGACGGCGACGACGAGTTGAGCGATATATGCTTTAAAATTATGCGTGGTCAGACTGTCGGCATAATCGGCGGTACAGGCTGCGGAAAAAGTACGCTTATCAATCTTATTCCCCGTTATTATGATGTGAAAAGCGGAAGTATCAGCGTTGACGGCGTGAATGTCAAGGACTATCCGTTTGTTCAGCTCCGCTCGCAAATCGGAATTGTGCCCCAGCAGTCAATTCTTTTCAGCGGCACAATCAGAGAAAATATGAAGTGGCAGAATAAGGACGCAAGTGACGAGGAAATTATTTCTTCGCTGAAAACTGCACAAGCTTACGAGTTTGTTTCAAAGCTTAAAAACGGACTTGACAGCTACGTAGAGCAAGGCGGTAAGAATTTCAGCGGCGGACAGCGGCAAAGGCTGTGCATTGCAAGGGCGATTGTCGGCAGTCCCGAGCTTCTCATTCTTGACGACAGCTTTTCGGCTCTCGATTTTGCAACAGATGCGGCTCTGCGAAAAGCACTTAAACAGAGCACAACCGATATGACGGTAATCATTGTAACGCAGAGATGCTCAACTATTAAAAACGCAGACCTTATTCTTGTGCTTGACGACGGCAGACTTGTCGGAAAGGGTACGCACGATGAGCTGTTTGAAAATTGTGAAACCTACCGTGAAATTTGCCTTTCACAGCTAAAAGAAACGGAGGCGAAGTGATGAAAAACAAGTCGGTCGTTTCAAAAATTCTCAAAAAAATAAAGCCGTATTACGGCTATCTTCTGCTTGCGCTCTTGAGTGCTGTTATAAGCGTTTCGCTCACGCTCTACATTCCCGTACTTACCGGACAGGCGGTTGACAACATCATTGACGCAGGCAAGGTAAACTTTGAAAATATCCTGCAAATCCTGATTTATATTGCTGTCGGAATTGTCGGCGTGACGGTGTTCCAGTGGATTATGAACTACTTTACAAACATAATCAGCTACAAGACTGTGCGTGATTTACGCAGGGAGATTTTTGATAAATTCAACAGTGTACCTCTCTCCTACATCGACACCCACCCTCACGGTGATTTAATCAGCCGTGTAATCAACGACGTTGACGCTGTCGGCGACGGACTTACACAGATGTTTTTACAGCTCTTTTCGGGCATTGTAACGATTGTCGGCACGCTGATTTTTATGCTGATGATTGATTGGAGAATTGCGCTTGCAGTTGTAATTCTCACTCCGCTTTCGCTGTTTGTTGCGGCATTTATCGGCAAGCTGTCGCACAAGCGTTTCAGCGAACAACAGCTTTTGCAGGGTGAAATCTCGTCATACGTTGAGGAGCACGTCGGCAATCAACGTATTGTCAAGGCTTTTTCGTACGAAAACAGGGCGATTGCCGATTTTGAAAAGCTGAACACAAAGCTGTATGATGTCGGATTCAAGGCACAGTTTGCCGGTGCGCTTGCAAACCCGAGCACTCGTTTTGTAAACGCTATGGTATATGCCGCTGTCGGAATTTTCGGTGCTCTTACTGCTATTTCAGGCTCGCTGTCTGTCGGTCAGCTTTCGTGTTTCCTCACCTATGCAAACCAGTACACAAAGCCGTTCAACGAGGTTACGGGAGTTCTCACTCAACTGCAAACAGGAATTGCTGCCGCAGGTCGTGTTTTTGAGGTGCTTGAAGCCGAAAACGAAACACCTGACTCGCCCAAGTCACCGAAGATAAGCGAATGTAAGGGCAACGTAAAGATTGAAAACGTCAGCTTTTCATATACAAAGGAAAAGCCGCTTATCAAAAACTTTTCGCTTGACGTAAAAAGCGGAAGCAAGGTTGCGATTGTCGGACCTACGGGGTGCGGCAAAACCACCTTTATCAATCTGCTTATGCGTTTCTACGAAACCGACAGCGGAAAAATCTGCATTGACGGAGTTGACATCAAGAGCCTGTCAAGGGATAATCTGCGCAGGCAGTTCGGTATGGTGTTGCAGGAAAGCTGGCTTTTCTGCGGTACGATTATGGATAATCTGCGCTACGGCAACGAAAACGCAACCGATGAAGAAATCATTTCTGCCGCAAAAGCCGCTTATGCGCACAGCTTTATCAGACGTATGCCTGACGGCTACAACACTGTTATCAGCGAGGGCGGCGGCAACCTGAGTCAGGGACAGAAACAGCTATTGTGTATTGCAAGGGCGATGCTCACAAATCCTGCTATTCTTATTCTTGACGAGGCGACTTCTTCAATTGATACGCTGACCGAAATCAGAGTTCAGAAGGCTTTTGCAAAGATGATGAAGGGCAAAACAAGCTTTGTTGTTGCGCACCGTCTTTCAACAATCAAGGGAAGCGACGTTATCCTCGTTATGAAGGACGGCAACATTATTGAACAGGGCAATCACGAGGAGCTGCTCAAAAAGGACGGATTTTACAATACGCTCTACAACAGTCAGTTTGCCGCAACGTAAATTTCACAAAATACTAAAAGCAGTCACAAACACTACGCTTGTGACTGCTTTTTTAGTAATAGTATCAGGTATCTAATTCAAGATAATACAGCAAATTGGTATCAGTATCATAAATAGCCAAAGAGCAATTAATAGAATATCTGTTCAGCAATGCGGAATCGTCCTTTTTATCCTTGCTTTGTGAATGGCGGTCAACAAAACAGTAATATCCGTTTTCGATTTTAGGAACAACAGGGTTATAATCTTCGTCGTGTATACAGGGCCCGTGATAAAAGCCGTAGATTGCTGCTCCATATACAAAAGCCTCAAGATTTTTTGTTAACGGCAAGTGCTTCCAAGCGGAGCTTTCCTTTATCCTGTTAAGGCAATCTGTGTCGGAAAAAGAAAGCTTTACCACCATATCACCGTCACCGAGAAAACCACCGTGAGTATCATATTGATAAATCACCACGCCATCGCTGACATCAACTTCCAGTGTATTTGAAATATCTGTTAATACATCAGTTGTCTGAACACCCATTAATTGACATCCTGTTACATTCAACAGTACTCCAATAAGCAACACAGCAATCACTGCACTGCATTTAAATTTTTTCATTTTACTCACCCTTTCGGTATTCAAGCAAATTTGAAAGTTATCACAATCAAAAACAAAACGCTTTGACTGCTGTTTTATTACTCTGTATTCGTGTAGTTATCCCCTATTACACCAAAATAAATCTGTTCAATATAACATTCTATACCTCCGTCAAGAATCTGGCGGTTCAGCTTATACTTAACAGGAATTTTTCTGAAACGAACGTCTTTTTCTAACTTCTCTAAAATCTCGTTTTCATCAAAATTCGGTTTTCCTATACTGTCTTTCAGACCTTTGAAAAATGAGTTTACTTCATCCGGCGAGATGTTTTCATTCATAATGTCGGAAAACAAAACATTAAAAACTTTAATTACCGAATTTTGAAAACATAATATATCATCCTCATCCTCAAAGCCGTTTTCATATAGCACCGAGTACGTTTCATAACCTTTTGTATCACTACTGCCGCTGTTGGCAAGATATATATTTATCAGCGCATCATTTTTGAAATGCAAATATATATTTCCAACGGTATCAGGAAAAGAATATTCGTATTTATCGTAATCATCTATTCCGTTCAGATTTATACACTCATCAATATCAGCAACATACTTACTAAAATGTTCTTTTGTTTCATCAAGTGAAATTGTTTTTATGTTGCCCCCTGAACTGCAAGAAGAGCAGAAAAATACAGACAACACACATAATAAAAGACTTATGATTTTCTTCATTATTTCACCCCATTTATTGACCTGAATACCAATCCTTTGCATTTCTAATGTCCATACCAATCAAATGAATTATAATCAGGATAAGCTTCTACAAATTCAGTTTTGCTGTATTCTTTCAGCTCATAGACAAGCTCTTGATAATTACCTTCGTCATCAAGCTTTGGTACCTCATATTTATCTATATCAAACGAATAGTATATATCATCCATAAGAATAAATAAGTTATCATCATACCATCCGACTTTTTCAAATGCTCCTGTAAGTATTGATTTATAATTAAAATTTGTTGACAACCAAGAATCATCATCACCGTCCATTCTTAATGATAATGAATCGGTTTTATTAGAAGAATATCTGATTTGAATTGCAACCTTTTTTTGATATTCATAATATATAGCATTTCTCATAGGGTAAACTATCAAATCTTCTTCCGGATAGTAACTAGGGCTATAAGGAGTACATCCAAAAAGAAAAACAACAGATAACATAATTAGAAATAACCTCTTCATTGTTTTACCTCAACTATTAATTTGAAAGATTTGTTCAGTGTTTCCTTAATATTTCACTCGCTTTTCAGCAACCATACCATTTCCAGCCAAATATAGATTCGCTGTCGGGATATGCATTGACAAATTCTTCTTTTGTGTATTCCTTTAACACATAATTTATATTCCCCGCATCATCAATTGCAGGCGGTTCATATGAATTTATGTCAAATTCATAGTATATCTCGTCCATAATAATAAACAGCTTATTATCTTTCCAGCAACGTTTTGTAAAATCTCCTGTCAGAATTATGTAATCATCTTTAAAAAACTCATCATCGCCGTTCGGTTCTGTACTGTTGCAAAGAAACAACTCATCGCTGTAATCTGTTCCATAACAAATGTGAAGCTGTACTTTATTTGAATACTCATAAATAGTGCCGTCTTTTCCGGTTGATGACAGACAAGCGGTATTTTCGTTATACTGAGGCTCAAAAATTAAATCTCCGACACGAATAAGTGCAGCACTGCAACCGGAAATAACGAATGATATAATAATTAAAACAATAGAAATACAAATAGATTTCACGGCTTTGTCTTTCATTCTACTCACCCTTTCGGTATTCAAGCAAATCTCCCGGTTGACAGTCAAGAGCTTCGCAGAGTTTTAAAAGTGTGCTGATTTTTACTGCCTTTGCTTTGCCGTTTTTCAGAATTGAAATGTTTGCAAGCGTGATTCCCACACGGTTTGAAAGCTCGGTAACGCTCATTTTGCGTTTTGCAAGCATTACGTCAATGTTAAAAATTATCTGTCCTTCCATACTGTCACCTCATATTGTCAAATCGCTTTGTTCCTGCAAAGCGGCGGCTTTTTTTACAAGATACGAAAGCACTGCTGACGCAACCGAAATTGCTATGCCGACAAACGATACAAGACAAGCACCGAGGAACATTGAAAAGTGGCACATTGACAACAGCAGAAATACCGTTGTTCCGACAAAAAGATAAATTGACGTAACGAGCGAGAGTAACGAAACGTTTTTAAGGCGTTTTGAATTTAGTTCTGTAAAAGAATTATCGTTTCCTATGCTTGTTGCAATTTTCCAGGCAATTACGAGTACGGCATAACACGGCACAGCCATAAGCAGAATGAAAATCAGCCAAGGCAGAAAGCAGTACGAAAATTCGGGATATGAGTCAACTAAATCAAGTCCGATTACGGGAACGGCTATGCCGAACAGTGCAGCTCCGCAGATTCCGAGCAAAATAACAATTAGTTTCATACGTTTTGATAAGGATTTTTGCGTCATAATAAGACCTCCCAATATTTTCCTTTGTCTTTATCATATCATTAAACAATCTGTTTGTCAACAATTATTTATTGTTTTACAATAAATAATTAATAATTATCAATAAAATAAGCTGTACGCTTTAATTAACGTACAGCTTAAATTATAATATAGTATTTAATCAGATTTTAGTTTCCCTTGCGGTAGAACGGCTCAACGTTGTTCACTGCCGTTCTGCCGAATTCCATTGAGTACGGCATCATTGAAAGCTGGATTTCGTCGTCGAGGAACGGCTGTGCAACCTCGCTGATTGCATCAAACGTTTCCTCCATATTGCCGACAAAATCAACTACAATCAGGTAACTCTTCTGTCCGTTCTGCTCCATCATTCGAAGGTAAGCCGCATTTACAAACGGCTCTGTGCTGAAATGATTAATCAGCGCCGCCATAAGGTCAATCGGGTATTCCTTCGGCTCGCCGAGCTGAATGGGAGTTCCCGGCTCAATGTTGTTAGCCTTGCTGTTCATAAAGTCCTTCTGCTGTTTAATGGAAATTACCATATTTTTTGGGAAGGTCACGCTCTTGCCGAATGGGTTGATTACAAATCCGAGAACGCCTGCGTTGGGGTCCATTACCATCTGTGCAAGGCTGTCAAAGTCGGTTACCACCTTGTTTGACGACTGTGTGTCCTGCCACTTGTAAAGCTCGTCTGTGTCTGTGAAAACGCCGAAGAATTTTTCTTTATTACCATTTTCAAGAAGTCTGAACTGCACCTGCGTTGCCTGTTCCATAACGGTTCTGCCGTTCTGCGTCTTTGCCTGTCTTGTAGGTGTTACCCTTGCAGGAAGGATGAACTTTGCCTTGACAACCTCGTCAATCATTGCGTCAATGTTCTCTTTAGTGCCGTCAGCTTGCATTTTTTCAATTGCGCTGATGACCTCGGGGTTTTTTATCTGCTCGGCAGGAACCTTACTGCCTTCCATTTTTACATTTTTTAAATCACTCATATGAGTCCTCCGTTAAAATTTTTGCATAATATTTTTGTTCGGCTGTAGCCGTTATTCAACTGTGTAGGTTTTGTTCGGCTCTACAACAAGCCCCTGTCCTTCGGGATACTGAACGCTATCCGATGCGTCGCCGTCATTGAAAATAATGTACGGTGTTTCCCAGCTCAGCTCAAAGGTGTAGCTGTATTTTCCGTCGGATTCCTTTTTCATTTCAAGACCGGGCCACATATCATTTTCGTTGCCGATGTCGTCATAAACATAAGCGTAAAGCTCGTCGCCCCAGTTATCGCTGTCAGGCTTTTCAAAGTAAACCTTTGTGCCCTTTTTGATTTCGTAATTCTTTTTGTAGGTAAACTCTGCTCTTTCGTAGGTTTTAACGCCCTGCTCGTTTTCTGCACGAAGCTCAAGCACGCCGACTTTTCCGTCTTTTCCTGCTTTCACTTTTACCTTGTCGCCGTTTTCAAACGGAACAGCGTCACCGCCGTTAAGAGAATAGGTCGCATTCTTGCCGTTTTCAAGAGTAAGAGTAACCTCTGTTGAGTCACCGTCAAACGTAAACTGCGTACCCTCTGCAACGCCTACGTTTGCACACTCGGCATAATTTGTGTAGCCCTCGTTGTAGAGAACTACAACGGAATTTTCGGGAATGGGTGTTTCGCAGGTAATTTTGCCGTTCTTTACAACATACTCGGTCTTTTCGTCAACACGGTCAACGTATGTTCCGTCTGCAAGATTTGTTTCAAAATCAACCTTAACCTCGTCGCTTGTGTTGACAATTACAAGTCCCTTTTTTCCTCTTTCAATCATAAGCACAGTTGAGTCGAGGTCGGGATTTACAAGATTTTCTTCCTCGCCAATCATTGCGGTACGGAAGAAGTTTACGGCTGAAACTCTCTTGTCCTTGTACATATCGTCGCCCTGTGTGCCGATTCTGTTCATACCCCACTCGTTTGTCGGAGTGCAGTCATAGGGACGTGAGAAGAACAGCGGAGTGCCGTCCTTACGTGCTGTAATGATTGACCAGCCGAGAATGACCTGCTCGTTTGTGAGCTCATACCATGTGCCGTCATTGATGTAGTTATCGTGAGATTCAACCCACGTTACCATATTCAGCGGAGCGTCACCGAGCCAATAATCGGTAACTGCGCTTGTGTCAATCATATTGCCCGTCACGGCTGAACGGATTTTACTTCCGTATGTGCTTGAGGTCGTTCTGCCGATTTCCTTAATGTAGTCAGCTATTCTGTCGTTGTTGCCCTGAAGCACCTCGCCGTAAACAAACATATTATCGGCATTGTCCATTTCCGTCAATGCTCTTTCCCAGAAATTATTTTTAAAGCCGTCGTCCTCTTTCGGGTCGTCGGGCAAGCCGATATGCTTTGCCGTATCATAACGGAAGCCGTCGGCACCGCAAGCTATAGCATCATTGATAAAATCAAGGAAATAATCTTGAAATGAAGGTCTTTCGGTGTTGATGTCGGGAAGTCCTCCCATTTTGTATGTAGTACATTCAAGTCGGTCACCGTAGTCCTTTATGTCATTAGCGTTGCCCTTGTGATAGAGCGTTTCAAGACTTCCGCCGCCTGCCTTGATTAAGTCCTCGCTGACCTTGTCGGTTTCGGGCGTAGTGTGGTTTGCGATTATATCAACAATTACCTTGACGCCGTATTTTTCAGCTTCGTCACACATAGCCTTGAATTCGTCACGAGTACCGAGCTGATAGTTTCCGATTTTAAAATCGGTCGGCTGATAGTGGTAATACCACTTGCCGTTGCCGTAAAGCTCCATTCCGCCGTCCTCGCCGACAAGGCATTCATTGATTGGAGAAGTCTGAACAGCTGAAAAGCCTGCCGCCGCAATGTCGGGCATTGACTCCTTGATTGTGTTGAAGTCCCAGCAGAAAGCCTGAAGTATTGCGCCGTCAGCTACCTTATCGGCAGTCTTGAAGTCAACAGACTCGGCAGAATTTCCCGAGCCTTGCTGTGAACAGCCTGCAAAAGCAGACAGAGAGCCTGCTAAAAGCATTGCAGACAACGCACAGGACATTATCCTTTTAAACAAAAAATCACCGTCTTTCAAAATTCTAAAAATTTTTTATGTAATATTGATTGTTAGTTTTTATTATAACATAAAAGCTCTGCGTTTTAAATAGTTTTTTAGCATTTTTACACATATTATTTTATTTTTATTTCATAGAGCTTTATATAATTTTAAGCGGCCATATATTGTTTTAGGCTAATTTATGGTGTATAATTATGATGAATATAACTTAAAGCAGGTAAATGATTATGAATCACGCCGTAATTATTCCATTATATTGCGAAAACAGACGTACAATTGAACTTTGCAGTGAGTTAAGCGAGCTTGGTGCAGGGAATATTGTCATTGTAAATGACGGTTGCAATCCGAACTCCGAGTTTCTTAACGAGCTTAAAAGCATCGGATGTCACATTGTTAATTTAGGCGGTAACAGCGGCAAAGGTGCAAGTATTCGTGCCGGACTGAAATTTGCCCACGATAAGCTGTACAACATAAGTGGCTTTATCACTGCCGACGCCGACGGACAGCACAAGGCAGAGGATATTATGAAAATAAGCCGTGCGCTTGAGCTTCGCCCCGATTCGCTTGTTCTGGGCAGACGGAATATGAAGAAATCAAAAGCACCGTTTGCCGTAAGGCTCGGTCACAGGATTTCATCACTTTACTTCAAGGTCATTACGGGTACAAGCTGTAAGGACACACAGACAGGACTGCGTGGTATTCCCGTTTCGCTCTATGAAATTGCTATGCAAACAAGCGGCGACAGGTTCGATTACGAAATGAACTTCCTTACACGCTGTGCCGACAGGAAAATTCCTTTTTACAATGTAAACATTACCACCGACTATTCGGGCGGTCAGAAGAGCAATTACAGACTTATTAAGGACACTTATCTGATTTACAAAACTCCGTTAAGATTTGCAACGTCATCAATCGGCTGTACACTTATTGACCTTACGCTGTTTACGATTTTTGCATATCTTCTGCCGTCAAGCTTTGTGTGGAACGTTGCGCTTGCAACATTGCTTGCAAGAATTGTATCGGGTGCGATAAACTTTTTTATCAACAGGCGTGTGATTTTCAAAAACGACGGCAAGGCAAGAAAGCAGGCAGTCAGATTTTTCATTCTGTTTTTCTGCATAATGTGTGCAAGTACGGTTATCGTTTCGCTGTTGTCGTTCATACCGATTCCCGTCACGCTGACAAAAGCGATTGTCGATTTACTGCTGTGGACGGTAAACTACACTGTGCAAAGGCAGTGGGTGTTCAAAGAGGACAAAAATTCCGACAAATAAAGAGCAAAAATCAAGGCTGTTTCAACACGAAACAGCCTTTGCTTGTCTTAAAAGCAGAATATTTTTAATGATTCAGTTCATTTCAGCCAACAGCTTCGAGTTCAACGCCTGTTCTGCCGGTGTTGCTGTAGCCGCCTGTGATATACTTCTGAATGCAGGTAACATCAAGAACCGAAATTCTGCCGTCGTTGTTTACATCGGCAAGAACGCTTGTAAGCTCGCTTTCAGGCTCTTCAATACCAAGACCGAGCTTCTGTACCAAAGTAGCGTCCAAAACTGTAATTACGCCGTCATTATCAACGTCACCATATAGCACAGGAGTTTCAGGCTCTTCATTTGGATTTACAAACTTTGCGAAGCAAAGAATTTCAGCCGTTTCGTCAAGCAATTCATCTGACAAAGAACCGTCCTTATAAGCGTTGATAATGCTCGTAAATGTATTGTTCCTATAAATTCTAATGTCCTCACCAATACTGGAAGTAACATACAAGTATTTTCCGATAACCATATAATCAACCGCATCTAAATATAAGGACATATCACTTTCCACAAACACAAGCATACTGCCGTCGCTTAATGTACCGTAATAATCAACGGTAATTGAACTATAATCTGCTTCAGGATAAAGTTTATAGTAATCATCCTTAATCTGCGTTTCATTTAATTCGTCTAAAGCGAGCTTTTCTCTTTTTATGTCGGGATATTCAACAGGATATTTTTCTGTATCAATACCGCCGTAATGACCTGTTTCAAGGGGTGGATAAGGCTCTGTAGTTGCCGAAACAGCAAAACAGCTCAATATGCTCAACAGCATAACAGATGATAGCAAAACAGATATTATTTTTTTCATAAATGTCACCTCATTAAATCTGCAAACAACATTGTAAACAATTTTTCTTTTATTTGTTGTTAATATTGTATCATTTATTACAAGAAATGTCAACAAAAAATGACCACCTTTTTACGATGGTCATAATTAAATACAATTATTTTATTCTTTTTTTGCAAAGCCTTTTCCTCGGATTGTACCTGCTGTGGTGACGATTATGAAGGCGTTTTCGTCAATTGCTTTTACGCCGTTCTGTATTCGGTAAACCTGCTGTGGGCGTACTGCGCACATAATCACACGCTTTTTCTCTCCGCTGTACGCTCCCTCGCCGTCGAGGAGCGTTACTCCCCTTTCGAGGTCGTTCATAATCGCCTTGCTCACCTCGTCATACTTATTCGTTATAATGAACATAAGCTTGCCGTTTCCTCGTGACGTACCGTAGGAGATTGTGTCAATCACCTTAATGCTCACGAAAATTGCGATAATGGCGTACAGCACGCTCTCAACGCTGTTGTACACAAAGAACACCATAATCAGAATTGCAAAATCCGCAATCATTATGATATTGCCCGTTGAAATATACGGCATATGCTTGTGGATATTCAGTGCAATTATGTCCGTTCCGCCTGTTGAACCGCCACGGTAGAAAATAAAACCGAGTCCAATTCCGTTTAAAATTCCGCCGAAGATTGCGGCAAGGAGTGTATCGCCCGTATAAACAGGCACAAACGGCGTTAATGCGTCAATTGCAACGGAAACAAACGCTGTGCCGATAATCGTTTTTGTCAGAAAACTCAGTCCGTTTTCAACTGCTCCCCAGATAAAAAGAGGAATGTTCATCAGGAAAATAAGCGTTCCTATCGGGAGCGAGAACATAAAGTTGAGCATCGTTGCAATACCAGTAAGTCCTCCGGGAGCGATGTTGTTGGGTGAGGTAAAAACAACTACCGAGAGTGCGTAAAGAACTGCACCGACGGCAATTATAAGATAGTCAACTACTGTAGTTCTTACCGTTTTCAATGTCGGCTTGTGAAATTTCAATTCTGATTTTTTCATTATATCACTTCTATTCCGAAATATGTAAGCAAGTTGCGCAAACAACTTTTAGTGTGATTTATTCAATGATTCCATATGTATAATCAGATTAAAAAGCTCGTCAATTCTGTCCTTTTCACCGTTTAGGTGGAGATAGCCGAACAGCGCTTCAAGACCTGTTGCGCTGTGATAATCGGCTGCACTGCCGTTTTTGGGCGTGCATTTCGGAGCGGCGTTTCTGCCACGCTTGTAAACCGAAAGTTCTTTTTCTGTTAAGGACGGCATTATCTGCTTTGCAAATTCAGCCTGACTTTTGCAGTTTACAAGCGAAACCTTGATTTTGTTAAGCTCGCCGACAGGACGGTTTGCCTTGCGCACAAGGTACTCCCTGACAAGCAAATCGTACACTCCGTCACCCACAAACGCAAGCGTAAGCGGTGAAATTTCATCTGTTTTTGTATGTGATACCGTAATATTTTCCATAATCTACCCGAATATTTCTTAAAGAGAATTAATCCATAAAGTCAAATTCAACGTCATAAATTGAAACAGTGTCGCCGTCGTTACAGCCTTTTTCACGCAGAGCGTCAATTACGCCGCCGTTGATAAGCACCTTCTGGAAGTAGTTAAGGCTTTCGTAATCATCAAAATTAATCCCCTTCATAACCTGCAACAGCCAGTCAGCCTCAACTGTGTAAATTCCGTTTACGTTCTTGATTGTCACGCTGTGGTCGTCAAAATCTTCCACGTTGACAACAGGTGCAGGCTCTGCCTCGTAGTGAACAATCGGCGGCAGCTTTGAAAGCATTTCCTGAATTTTCTTGAGCATCGGGTCAACGTCATAGCGGATTGCCGCCATAATCGGGAAAAAGTCGTATCCCTTTGACTCAACGTAATTTTTAAATTCTTCAATCTGCTCATCTGTAGCCATATCGCACTTGTTGCCTGCGACAATCATCGGTCTTTGCGCAAGCTCGGGATTGAACTTTTCAAGCTCCGCATTTATTGTTTCAAAGTCATCAATCGGATTTCTGCCCTCACTACCTGAAACGTCAACAATATGGACGAGCATTCGGCAACGCTCAACGTGGCGCAAAAACTGATGACCGAGTCCTGTGCCCTGCCACGCACCCTCGATAAGACCCGGAATGTCAGCCATAACAAACGAACTGCCCTCGCCCATTGAAACAACACCGAGAACGGGAGTTATTGTGGTGAAGTGGTAGTTTGCAATCTCGGGCTTTGCCTGTGAAACAACCGACACGAGAGTGCTTTTGCCGACATTAGGAAAGCCGACAAGACCGACATCTGCGAGCAATTTCAGCTCAAGCACAACGTCAAATTCTTCACCCGGAAGTCCAGGCTTTGCAAATCGGGGGACCTGACGGACAGGCGTTGCAAAGTGAGGATTTCCCCAGCCGCCCTTGCCGCCTCTTGCGACAATATACGGCTCTTTGGTGGAAACATCGGCTAAAATTCTGCCTGTGCTTTCTTCCTTTACGAGAGTTCCGACGGGCACACGGATTATTAAATCCTCGGCGTTTCTGCCACGGCATCTGCCGCCCCTGCCGTTTTCGCCCTTTGCGGCAAAGTATTTGCGCTTATATCTGAAATCTGCAAGCGTTGAAAGGTTTGAGTCGGCTTGAAAAACAATGTTTCCGCCTCTGCCGCCGTCGCCGCCGTCGGGGCCGCCTGCGGCTACGTATTTTTCACGGTGGAACGAAACTGCGCCGTCACCGCCGTCGCCTGCTTTAATTTTAATTTTCGCTGTATCTACAAACATAAAATGTACTCCGTTTTAAATTGTAGGAAATGTTTATTTTTCTCTATAACTATGGTTTAATCGGTCAAGTTTTTTTGCTACTGCGGACACGGCACGCCGTGTCCCTACGGTTGAAAACTAACGCTTCCTCTATATCCGTAGGGACGGCTTTTCTGCGAAAACGGCAACCCTTTTGTCGCTTTACGACATTTCCCCTAATAGGGAAATCACCTTGACGTCCCGAAACGCAACCAATATGTCAATATAAATTCAAAATACATACTTTTCCGAACAACACATATTATTATGAATTCGGAGCGGAGCGACCCTTAACTTCACACTCCACACTCCAAACTCCACACTATTATTAGTATAAACAAAAAGGGTGGATAAAATCCACCCTCAAATGATTTATGCTTACTGCTCAACAGGGTAAACGCTTGCACGCTTTCTGTCTTTGCCAACACGCTCAAATCTTACTACACCGTCAATCTTTGCAAACAGTGTGTCGTCAGAGCCGATGCCTACATTTTCACCGGGATGAATATGTGTGCCTCTCTGCTTTACGAGGATATTGCCTGCGAGAACCTTCTGTCCGTCTGCACGCTTAACGCCAAGACGCTTTGATTCACTGTCACGGCCGTTCTTTGTAGAACCCATACCTTTTTTGTGAGCGAATAACTGAATGTTTATTTTAAGCATTACCTTACACCTCCGAAATTTTCACTTTAATATACTTTGTGTATTGCTCTGAAAGAGCAGTTAAATGAAGCCTTAATCCGTCTAAAACAACGGCTGATTTTTCGGCCTCGCTCTTTGACAGACTTAAATTCATAAATCCGTCATTTTCGGTAACGTCTGCGTCAATATGCAGAATTTCGGTAATTGTGTTTGCCGTCATATATGCCGCAGAACTGACTGCCGCACATACAATATCACTGCCTTCTTCGGAAAATCCCGAATGACCGGATATTGTGAAACCGCAGATTAAATTATCCGAACAGTTAAAAGTTACCGTAATCATACTCAGGCTTCAATTGAAGTAATCTTAACCTGTGTGTAAGGCTGTCTGTGACCCATTGTTCTCTTCTCGCCTTTTTTGGGCTTGTAAGTAGCAACTCTGATTTTCTTGCCCTTACCGTTCTTTAATACTTCAGCAGTAACCTTTGCACCCTCAACAAAAGGAGTGCCAACCTTAATACCGTCGTCTGTGCCAACGGCTACAACGTCGAATGTTACTGTGTCAGCTGCTTCAGCGTTAAGCTTTTCAACAAAGATAACTTCGTCGTTTGTTACCTTGTACTGCTTACCGCCTGTCTGAATAACTGCGTACATTTTAGTACCATCCTTTACATTAGACTCGCTATCCGTGGGTGGAGAAACTCACTTATAACCCACAATATGCGGCTTATATACTATACCACAAAGAAAATGTATTGTCAACAATTTTTTCCTTATTTTTCGGTATCGGTCATAAAATACTTTTCGCTGTCCGAAACAGCCTGAATCTCGCCCGAGGTTGCGTCTGCAAGCTGTTTGTTGAGCTTATCGAGTAACTCTGGTTTTATGTGAAATTTTATAATCACGTCGGCTTCATAGACGGTATCGTCAACCTCTGCACCGATTTCCATAATAAGCGAAGAAACCTTGCCGTACTGGTTGTAACTGCAACGAGCCTGACACATAAGACAGCTCTCCATCATCACAACGTTTCCTGCTTCAAGTGCAACCTTTGCTCCCTGCGAATATGCTCGTACAAGACCGCCTGTACCGAGCAGAACTCCGCCGAAGTAGCGGGTTACAACAATGCAGACATCGTATATTTCATTTTTCGTGATTACGTCAAGCACAGGCATTCCGGCTGTACCCGAAGGCTCACCGTCGTCGCTGTAGCGTTTTATGTTGCCCTCTCGCAAAGAATAGGCGTACACATTATGCGTAGCGTTCCAGTGCTCACTGCGCTTTGAGTTGATAAAATCAACCGCCTCCTGCTCTGTTGTAACAGGCTTGCAGTAACCGATAAAGCGTGAGCGCTTTTCAGTGAACTCGGAATGAGCTTCATTCTGAACGGTTTTGTAGTCTTTAGCCATTATGATACCTCATAAAAAATAGAAATAAAGCAAATAAGACGACGCCGAAGCGCCGTCTTAACAATTACATAAAAATTATTTATCCATGCCGAAACGCTTTTTGAATCTGTCAACACGTCCGCCTGTATCAACTAATTTCTGCTTTCCTGTGAAGAAGGGGTGACATTTTGAACAAACTTCAACACGAATGTCCTTCTTTGTTGAACCTGTTTCAATAACATTACCGCAAGCACAAGTAATTGTTGTCTGCTCATACTTAGGATGGATATTCTCTTTCATTATTTTCACCTACCTGTCTTTGCACAATTAACAGAGTTATTATACTACACAACTTTACAAATTGCAAGTGTTTTTTAAATTTATTACTGATTTTTTTGCAAAGAAACATAATCCGAGTATTCTTCAAGGCTCATATTAAAGGAACGCATCTTCTTTGCGTTTTCAATTCCGACATAGCGATAGAACGTTTTGTTTTCGCTAATCTTGGTTACATCTTCCTTATCCTTCGGGTACCGCTGAACAAAGCCGAAGTTGATACATTCACGCTCAATGAATGCCGAGGTCTTTTTATTTGACACATCAAATCCGATAAGAAGTCCCGTCTGCGCTTCACTGCATCCGCCCTTTGGCACAAGCTTTTGTGCCGCCGCCTGTGCTCTCACCTCGGTATATTCGGGATTTGCGAGATACTCGGAAAGCTTTTCATTGTATAGCTTTTCCTGCTCGTCAAAGGAAACGTAAGCTGAAACAAGCCTTAGTTCAACGCCCGACTCCTTTGCTTTGTCGCAGAAATTCTGAAGATTATTTTCCGCAAGAGAATTAACCTTAAAATTGCCGTAGCTTTTAAGCTTTGGCACATAGTCGGCAGGAATAGGATTGGCGGTGTTTACCACACGCAAAAACTCCTCACTCTGTTCCTGTTCAAGCTTTTGTGCCGATTTTGTTTCTGCCTTATCGGCAAAAGTATTGTAGGCAAAGTAACCTCCGACTGACAATCCTGCTACAAGAATGACGACTGTTACTGCGATAACAATTCGCCGTTTTGCAGTTGAAAACGGAAGTATTCTGCCTGTTTTTTCGGCTTTTGCCGCCTGACGTCTGCGCCGTTTGGAATCACGGTAGCGTTTTTTATCATACGGTGTAAGTCCGTAGGACATATTTCACCTGCTCTTTTTAATCCGTTATAAAAGTCGGAGATTATCAAAACTCGGCAACTCGGAGTTTTGATTTTAAGATTTAATTCCGAAAAGAATTAAATTATTTTATAGCCTTTGTTTCAATTTCTTCGACAGCCATTTCGATAAACTGCTCCAGCTTCATTGCACCGAGGTCGCCCTCTTTTCTGTGACGGACGGAAACAGTCTGCGCCTCAATATCCTTATCGCCGATTATGAACATATAAGGAACCTTTTCAAGCTGTGCTTCACGGATTTTGTAGCCGATTTTCTCGCTTCTGCCGTCAACCTCAACACGCATACCCTTTTCTTCAAGAGCTTTTTTAATTTCATAAACGTAGTCAAGGTGTCTGTCAGCAACAGCGAGCAGCTTTACCTGAACGGGTGCAAGCCACATTGGGAACGCACCTGCGTACTTTTCAATTAGGAGTGCAAGAGTTCTCTCGTAGCAGCCGAGCGAGCTTCTGTGGATAATGCAGGGAATCTTCTTTGTGCCGTCTTTGTCAACGTACTCCATACCGAATTTCTCTGCGAGCATCTGGTCAATCTGAATTGTGATGAGCGTATCTTCCTTGCCGTAAACATTCTTAATCTGAATGTCGAGCTTTGGTCCGTAGAAAGCGGCTTCACCGATTCCCTCAACGTAAGGAATTTCGAGGTGGTCGAGAATCTTCTGCATCATATTCTGTGCTTCGTCCCACTGTTCGGCTGTACCGATGTACTTTTCTGTATCGTTGGGATCCCACTTTGAGAAACGGTATGACACATCGTCATAAAGTCCGAGAGTTTTAAGCATATAGATTGCAAGCTCCAGACAGCTTCTGAACTCATCCTCAAGCTGTTCGGGAGTACACATAAGGTGTCCTTCGGAAAGTGTGAACTGTCTTACTCTGATAAGTCCGTGCATCTCACCGCTTGCCTCGTTACGGAAAAGCGTTGAGGTTTCGTTGTAGCGGAGCGGAAGGTCACGGTAGGAACGCTGACGGTTAAGATAAGCCTGATACTGGAATGGGCAGGTCATCGGGCGAAGTGCAAAAACCTCGTCGTCCTTTTCGGGATCGCCGAGAACGAACATACCGTCCTGATAGTGATCCCAGTGTCCGCTGATTTTGTAGAGGTCGCTCTTTGCCATATACGGAGTTTTTGTGAGCTGCCAGCCCCTCTTCTGCTCCTCGTCCTCAACAAAACGCTGTAAAAGCTGGAGGATTCTTGCGCCCTTCGGGAGAAGGATGGGAAGTCCCTGTCCGATTACCTCTGAAGTTGTGAAAAGCTCAAGCTCACGTCCGAGCTTGTTGTGATCACGGCTCTTTGCCTCGGCAAGCATTTTGAGGTGCTCCTCGAGCATTGAAGCCTTCGGGAATGCAACGCCGTAAACTCGGCAAAGCTGTGCGTTGTTAGCGTCACCTCTCCAGTATGCGCCTGTGCAGTTTGTAAGCTCAATCGCCTTGATTACGGAAACGTTCATAAGGTGAGGACCTGCACAGAGGTCTGTGAAGTCGTCCTGCTTATAGAATGTAATGTTTTCGCCCTTATCCGAGTGCTCCTTTGCAAGTTCTGCCTTGTAAGGCTCATTCATTTCTTCAAGCTTTGCAACGGCATCCTCAGGAGAAAGCTCAAAGCGTTCAAGCTCAACGCCCGACTTAACGATTTTCTTCATTTCAGTCTTGATTTTTTCAAGGTCTTCGGCAGAAAACGGCTTTTCAACATCAAAGTCATAGTAGAATCCGCTGTCAATTGCAGGGCCGATTGCACACTTTGCACTCGGATAAAGTCTTTTCACAGCCTGTGCAAGCACGTGAGAAGCCGTGTGCCAGAAAGCCTTTTTACCGTCGGGGTCGTCAAATGTGAGAAGCTCAAGCTTGCAGTCGTCTGTAAGCTCGGTGCGTAAATCTACTACCTCACCGTCAACTCTTGCACAGCAGACTGATTTGTAAAGTCCTGCGCCGATTGATTTTGCAATTTCAGCAGGAGTAATATTGCTGTCAAATTCCTTGACTACTCCGCCTTTAAGTTCAATCTTAATCATTGTTATTCTCCTTATCTATAAATATTTATAAATTAATATTTTTTATACTATGTGAATTTATTAATTTAGAAAGTTATTAATAAATACGAAAATTTAATTCGGAATGCGTAATTCGGAATTACAGTAGAGTGGATAGGTTGTAATAATTCAAAAGTTTAATGCCCGAATTAATTTATATTCGGCTTTGCCGCTGGAATAGATTTTTAGTGTTTTTTACTAATGCAGGAACGATCTTGACCGTTCCGAACACCCATAAATTAGCTGTAATCCTGCGGAACAGTCAAGACTGTTCCCTACACTAAAAAAATAAACATCACCTATACATCAAAATCTGTTTATCAAACAAACCGTTTCATACAGCACGCAACAATATAAATTCGGAGTGTAGCGACCATTAATTACGCATTTCAAATTACGCATTCCGAATTAATTAAAAAATCCCAATATTCCAAAAAGGAATATTGGGACGAAGTTACTCGTGGTTCCACCCGCATTTGGCAATAAAATTGCCCTCAAAAACTTTAACGCAGTTATACGCCGCACCATTTCCTGTGCAGTCTCAAAGGTGGTAGAATGTAAGACCAAATACGGATTTTTCAGCATACAATCCGCTCTCTGAAAATGGCGATTTACAGACCGTGTCCTTATCATCAATTACTATTTAAATTTATAATAGCACCGAAAAATCGTAATGTCAACAATTATTTTTTACTGTCAAGCTCCCGTAAAAGCAGGTCAATGTCGCTTAACTTCTTTTCAGGCTCTTTCTTCGGAGCAGGTTTCGAAACAGGTTTAGGCTCGGGTTTCTTAACCTCGACAGGCTTTTCTGCCTTTGGCTGTGTTTTCTCAACCACTACCGGCTCTTCTGCTTCAATTTCTTCGATTTCAGCAGGAGCTGTCTGCTCGGCAACAGGCTCTGATTTTTCTTCGGAATTGTCATTGTAGAATACAAGTCTTGAAGATGTTGCCTTTTTCATTTCCTTTTTTGTGAGATACGGAATAGGCTCTTTGTCTTCTCCGGATCCATATCCGATTATGAAATCATCAAATTCTGTTACTTTGTGAACATCATCTTCAGTTTCGGTTTTCTCATTATTTTCGTAATCCTTCTTTTCTGCAAAAACAAGCTCATCGTAGCCACCCGATTTAACGTAGCTGTTTTCATAGGTGTCTTCATCAGGCATACCGTCTATGATTTCAATTTCGTCCTTTGTGTAGGAATTGAAAGCCATTTCAACAATGAACGAGAGAGCGTAGATTGAGAAAACAATCAGCTCTGCGCCAAAGAGTCCCTGCGAAGCAAGAGTACTCTCAATCATAGCAGTAAAAATTACATAAAGTCCGTATGAAAGCGAGATTGCCACGGCGGGAAGTCCGTAGATAAAGCAGGCTTTAACGGGATTTCTGCCCTTTATTCTTGATACAATCATAGAATGCGAGAAGTAATAAAGTGTAATAAAGATATAACAGAAATGCGGAGTCATATCGCTTGCCGAAATTGACACCTTGGTTGCAACGAGGAACTCGGAAACAAGCTCTGCACAGCCCCATAATGCCGGGAAAATAAAGAGCATTGACACACCCGACACAGTTGATTTGCCTGTAAAATGCACCTTTGACATAAGGATAAGCGCAATAGCGGCAGGAACTGAAAACGCCGCACAGACTACCGTCATCAGGTAGTATTCCGAGTCGTTTGTGGTGTTTAACATAGTTGTTATTGATGACGCCGCAACCGAAATACCGGCAAGAACTGCAAAGGCGCCTGCAACAAAATTCTTTTTCACAGGATAAACAGGCGCTGTCTTTCTGTCAAGAATATTGATAATTACACACACCAGAAAGAGTGCAAGTGTAACACCGATAACTGCATATGTAATTCCCATTTTATTCATTCCGAGGAACATTCCGCTGCCGTCAAGACCGAAAATGCTCATAAGCTTAAGTCCGACAGTTGCAATTGTTGCGAGAATAAAGGGTATAAGCGAATATTTTACCTTCATATAATTGCTCCGTTTCTATATACACTAAAGTTATTTTAATTTTATTGTGAACATATATTATTTTAAGACAAATATATCATTATGTCAAGAAAAAATAAAACACAATTTACGTATATTATAATAAATTTTTCTGTGCGAAATAAAGAGGCGATTAGTATCGGAAAGAAAATTCTTGCCTGTTCCCTGTTGCTTGTATTAATGGCACTGTTGCCTTTTACAGCGGTTATGTGTTCAAGCGACACCGACAAAAGCAAAAACAGACTGACAAGCAGTACCGGCAAAACAAACATTGACACAAAAAGCAGTGATAATAATGAAATACTCGTCGGGCTGACAGCAGCACTTTGCAATGAAAATTTCAGCGATGAAGCGATAAAGGCAATTGCAATTCTAATCAATACCGACTACGAGGTAAATCCCGATTATTTTGATTTGGAAAATAAAGACGTTTATTTATCGAAAGATACGCTTGATAATTCTGATAAAGAATATTATTTAAAGGTTGAGAGCATTGTAAATTCAACGCAGAGGAAATCCCTGACTGTACATAACGAAAAATTCTTTATCCCCTATTCTCAAAGCTCCTGCGGATATACGCTTGATAGTGAGGGCTGTGAGTACATAACGTCGGTTGCGTCCCCTTGGGATTGCTTTTCAAAGAGCTATGACGAAAGCAGTCAATGCGTAGGCGCGAGCATTAACGGAATAAATTATCTTTGCAAAAACGGTGCACGTGCAGAGCAGGCACTGAAATGGTATCTGCCTGAATTTCAAATTAATTCTTAATAACAAGAAAGTCCGTACTGCATATTATGTAACGAGATAATACCGACCTTGAAATGGGTATTACACTCGAAATTACAAAGAAGGAGAATGGAAATGGAATTGACCGAAATTATAAAAGAACAGTACGGACTTTCAAGATTCCCAGAAAAGACTTCTGAAGCAATGGCATACGTTCCGTTTCAGCCCGACAACGCACCTACCTACTCTCCGATGCAGGGATTTGCATCGGGAACTATGTATCCAACGCTGAACAAACCGTTCTACGGCAGTAAGTGTGGTGCTCACAGTGACTGAACGAGAAATACTGCTCAAAAAAATATCGACCTATCAGTTTGCGGCGTTTGACCTTCAGCTTTTCCTTGACACTCACCCATACGACAGGAAAACGCTTGAAAAGATGAAAGAGTACAAAGCACTGGCACAGCCGCTGATTGCTGAATACGAAGAAAAGTACGGTCCGCTGACAAAAAGTATGACAAGCTCAAATCACTGGCACTGGATTATGGGACCGTGGCCATGGGAAAACGAGGAGGACTGCTGATGTTTGTATATGAAAAGAAACTGCAATACCCCGTAAATATCAAGCAAACAAATCCAAAGCTTGCTAAAATTATAATAACTCAATATGGCGGTCCTGACGGAGAACTGGGAGCTTCACTTCGATATTTGAGTCAGAGATTCACTATGCCGCTGCCAGAGCTTAAGGGCACACTGACCGATATAGGTTGTGAAGTGCCTTGGTTGGAAAATTTTTCATTATAGCTGTCAATTTCAGCCTTACCGCAGAGAATTTTTGCATTCCACTTGTCGGGAATGAATTTCAGGTGAATGTCAAGCTCACGATTTTTACCGACTACGATTTTATCTACTATGTTGCGGTAAAATGTATCGCTCCACTCTTCGCCAGTTATGATTGAATTTACATAAGCTTTAATTTCATCAATTATTTTTTCCTTGTCCTCAAGCATACTGCTGTGGGCTTTTTCTTTTTGCAATTTTTCGGATATTGTATCAAATTCGGATTTGAGTCTTTCGCAGGCTTTGCGGTAATCTGAGGTTTCTATATCACCAGACAGGCACATATCAAGCAGCTTTTGCTTTTTGTTTTCTATCTTTTCAAGCTCGTTTTCAAAATAAGTTATGTTGTCTTTTCCGTTATCGGATTTCAAAACATCGGACACAATTTGCAATACGCTTTCCAAAATTTTATTTCTATCTTTCAGAACATCTGAAATAATATGTTGCAGAATTGAACGAATGTCCTTTTCATTTATTGAAACATTTGAACAGCCGACCTTTTCATTGTTTTTGTTTTTTCGCTCCTTGCCGTACTTCTGATTCTGAATACAAACCCAGCTTTCATTCTGATTTCCGTTTGATGAAGTTTTTTTGCGGTGGATAAAGGTTGAACCGCACTGGGCGCAGATTATTTTTCCCGACAAAGCATATCGGTTTGCAAAGCCGTTTTTTGCTCCGTGAAGCATTTTTCTGCGTTCAAGCTCTCTTTGCGTTGCTTCAAACATTTCTCTTGAAATAATCGGCTCGTGATGATTTCGGATTGTTACATACTCAACCTCACCCTTGTTGTATTTTTTGTTGTGTGACAGATAATCGGGCGTGTAGGTTTTCTGCTGAATCAAATCACCGCAGTACTTTTCGTTTTTGAGGATTCGCAATATCACCGTGTATGACCAGTCTTTCATATAGGTTGAGGTTTTGATTCCTGCATCTCGCAACTCCTTTGCGATAATGTGAGTTCCCTTGCCCTCGTTGAGAAATTTATGATAGATTAATCTGACGGTTTCTGCACCCTCTTTATTTATGTAAAGCTTTCCGTCACGAACATCGTAGCCGAGCATATCTCTGCCGAACACAACACCCTGCTCCATCATTCTGCGCTGTCCCCACTTTACTCTGTCGGAGGTTTTTCTGCTCTCCTCCTGAGCAATTGAGGACATAATCGTCAGCCGAAGCTCTGCGTCAGCGTCGAGCGTATTTATATTATCGTTCATAAAAATCACGCCTATGCCGTAGGTTTTAAGCTCTCTTGTGTAGCCAATGCTGTCAAGTGTGTTTCGAGCAAATCGGCTGATTTCTTTTGTGATAATCAAATCAAACTTTTTTGCTTTTGCATCTTCTATCATTCGGTTAAATGACGCTCGCTTTTTTGTACTCGTTCCGCTGATTCCCTCGTCTATGTAAATGGTGTCTTTGATACAATTCGATTTTCCCCCAAACCTTTTGATTTTGCTCCTAACAATTTGATTTTAATCCGTACTTTTTGATTTTTTAATTTAGGGGGGTTCAATATTAATGGCTGCTGCAACTCAATAATTTATATACAGGAAAAGCGATACGGAAACCGAAAATAAAAATCGATTATCCCTTTTAGTATCTAATTTATATTTAGTATAAATTTTAATATTATATACACTTTTAAACAGTACTTGAAATTGTAAATGTATCAAGATAAAATAACATTTAAAGAAGCCGAACAGCGATAGATAATAGTATAACTACGGCATAGAAAATCAACATGAGAAAGTGCTTGGACGACATAAAAATACCAATGGCACTGATATGCAAAAAGGAGGAGTTGAATCAAAATGAAATATCTTACAAATAAAGTGAACAGTATATATTTTGATGTATTAAAAGAGGTTGGGAACATAGGTACTGGAAGTGCTACGACATCTATGTCTGTGATATTGAACACAAAATTAAGTATGCATATGCCAGATGCCCGGCTGATTTCAATTCAGGATTTAAACACTATAATTGGGTCAGAGGAAGAAGAGGTCGTAGCTATTTATTTACAAATACATAATGGTATTGATGGCAGTCTGATGTTTCTCTTAAAAAAGAATGCAGCTTATTTCCTTCTTAACCGTCTGCTTGGCAAAAAACCTAATTATGAGAAATCTTTTGATGAAATGGATTTGTCCGCCATTAAAGAAGTGGGAAATATTATTGTTAATTCTTATCTGACAGCCATTTCAACAATGACGAATTTAATTATAAGCCCTTCTCTCCCATATATTTCAGTTGATATGGCTGGAGCAATTTTAAGCATTCCTGCAATTCAAATGGCACAATATGGTGATAATGCATTAGTAATTGAAACATCTTTCGAAGATAAAGCCTTGCTGGAGGGATATCTCATTTTCTTGCCAGAATTTGATTCGGATATTAAAATTTTACAAGCTTTAGGAATGGGGAACTTAATCACCGAAAATAAACAAAGCGAAGAACAATTTTTAAAATTGGCATAATATATAGAAAAGTGCGATCTGAAAGCTACGATTCCAGACTGCACTTTTTATCGTTTTACTGGCAGGCATACCCTTATGATTTTATAAATTGGTGATTTAAGGCTTACACTGTTATTTCCGTTCCATCCTTAAAAGTAAAACGGATATCTACTTTGTCAAAAATTGTTATATATTCAATCAAGCTGTACCATAAATCCTCATCGAATTCTGTAACCAGTTCTTTCTGCTTTTGCAGTCCATCAAGAAACAACTCTATTTTTTCTCTGTGTGCCTGTTTTTCCGTAATGGCCTGGCTTACCTCATCCAGCCGCCCCTGCACACTGTCTAACCGCTTTGCCAGCCCGTCATACCGTTTCTGATACTCCTTCTGGTCGAGGGCAATCCGTGCATTTTCTTTGATACACTGCTGTACCAGTCCTGCTACCACATTCAGTTCTTCCTGAAGCTGTGACCGCTCCGTTTCCAACGGCCGCAAATCAAAGAGCGTATCCTTGATGGCATTAAAGTTCTCAATGATCTCATCTTTCTCAGTAAGAAGAATATTGACCGCTTTCACGAAAAACTCCTTTATTGTTTCTTCATCAAGATGGGGCGTGGTGCATTTCTCGCCACCGTCAAATTTGTGGTTGCACTGCCAGATGGTCTTACGGTATTTGCTTGTCGAATGCCATACTTTAGAACCGTACCAGCTTCCGCAGTCACCGCATTTTATCTTGCTTGAGAAAGTGCTGACGCAGCTCTGGCGGTTCTTCCCTGGGCATCGGAGGGCCATCTGCTTCTGTACCGCATCAAATTCCTGCGGGGATATGATTGCCGGATGGTTGCCCTCCACATAATACTGAGGGACTTCTCCTTCATTGACTTTCTTCTTTTTGGAAAGGAAATCAACTGTGTAGACTTTCTGCAAGAGCGCATCCCCTTTGTATTTTTCGTTTGTCAGGATGCTTTTCACCGTCCCCGATGCCCATGTCTTTTTGCCGCCCGGTGAGGGAACCCCGTCAGCCATCAGTATCCTGGCTATCGCATAAGGCGAACGCCCCTGCAGGAAAAGCCCGTAGATCCTGCGTACAGTCTTTGCCTGTTCCCCGTTTACCACGAGGTTGCCGTCCTCGCCCCTGTCATAGCCGAGGAACCTTTTGAACGGCACGGTTACCTTGCCGTCGGCAAAACGCTTTCTCTGCCCCCAGGTGCAGTTCTCCGAAATGGAACGGCTCTCCTCTTGTGCCAGCGAGGACATGATAGTGAGGAGCAGCTCTCCTTTGCCGTCAAATGTCCAGATGTTTTCTTTCTCGAAGTAACACTCCACGCCGCTTTCTTTCAGCCTGCGGATGGTGGTGAGGCTGTCAACCGTGTTCCTTGCAAAACGGGATACGCTCTTGGTGATGATGAGGTCGATCCGGCCTGCGAGGGCGTCCTCCACCATTTTATTGAAGCCGTCGCGCTTCTTTGTATTACAGCCGGTTATGCCTTCATCAGCGTACACGGATACAAATTCCCAGTCGTCCCTGCCATTGATATAATTTGTGTAATAATCCACCTGCGCCTCATAGCTGCCCTGCTGCTCCTCATGGTCGGTGGAAACGCGGGCGTATGCCGCCACCCTGCGTTTTTTCAGGCTGCCAAGTGAATCTGCTGTGAATCTGTTCTTTGTCGCGGGTATCGTGACTACGTTCTTTGCCACCGCTTTGTTCCCCCTTCCTTAAATTCATATACAAGGCTGCCGTCCTCAAGCACCGTTATGCCTTTTATCTGCTTTTCAAACTCTGCCCCGTCAAATTCATCCATGCCCATGATATAAGCGGAGACTGTGCGGATATTGAAGTCGGCCAGGTCTTTTCCGCAGCATTCTGTCCTGACTTTTGATTTGCCCGAACACCGCCAGTAAACATATTTTCCGTAAGCAGTGTACCTGTGGTACAGGTTACCGCAGGAGGCACATTGGATCTTCCCGGTAAACTCATCTGTCGAGGTTGTTCTGTGGACGCTGTTTCTGAGCTTCAATGTTTCGTAAGTCTTAACCGTGCCGTCTTTCATGTGGAAATCAATGCTCCCTGTTTTCTGCACCACCATCCGCTCCACGGTCTTCAAAAAATATCCTTCATCAAATGTTTCCTGCCCCATGATGCCGCAGAAGATTTCCTTTATCTCACTGTCGGGATAGTTCACGCTGTCGCAGGTTACCCCGTGATTGCTTTTTGCCCTGCAGTACCAGTAAAGATGCCTGTCTCTGCTTTCACTGACTGCCCGGCCGTACCGCCTGCCGCACTGCCCACAGAATATCTTCCCGTCAAAGATGTGTTTTGGTCTTTTTCTTCCAGGCTTTGGTTTTGGTTTCTTTTGCGGACGCGGTGGCATATTCCATATCTTTGTTGTGCCATCAAAAAACTTTATCTCAAGGCTACCGTCAGGCATGGATATGATCTCCTTGACCGAAGTTTCAAAAACCTTATTGTCAAAAGTATTTGTACCAAGCATTTCTGCGAAGATTTTATACAGTTCCGATTCAAGGTAATTATGGCTTTTGCAGGACATTCCCACTTCTTTCTTACTGCGGCAGAACCATTTTGCATCGCCTTTACATATCCTCCTCGTGAAAAACATCCCGCACGCACCGCACTTGATTTTCCGTGTAAGTGGATATGTGGGGCTCTGCATCGCCGCCCGCCGCTGCATTTCTGCCTGGACCTTTGTATAAGTTTCACGGTCAATGATGGCTTCGTGGCAGTCGGCCATATAATACTGCGGAAGTTCTCCATTGTTTTTTACCTTTGTTTTTGTGATAGGGTCTGCCATGTAACATTTCTGCCGCCTGATATCCCCCGCATAGACCTCATTAAAGATCAACTGCCGCACTGAGCCTTCCTGGAACTCATTCCCAAGCACCGAACGGATGCCTGCCTGGTTCATGCTTTCTGCAATGCGGCGGAGGGAAATGCCGTCTATGTACATCTGGAACATCCAGCGGACGGCTTCCGCCTCTTCGGGGATAATGATGTATTTTTCCTGTTCTTCATCATACCAGTATCCGAGCAGATGCTTATTTGCCACACCGATCTCTCCCGACTGGAACCTTTTCCTTATGCCCCATTTACAATTCTCGCTGATGGAACGGCTTTCTTCCTGTGCAAAGGAAGCAAGGAGCGAAAGCATCAGTTCCCCGTCCTCTGACAGCGAATTGATGTGTTCCTTCTCAAAACGGACTTCTATGCCAAGTTCCTTTAAATGCCTTACCGTCTCCAGAAGGTCTACGGTATTCCTTGCAAACCTTGATATGCTCTTGCATAAAATGATGTCAATCTTTCCCGCCTCACAGTCTGCGAGCATACGGATAAATTCATCACGTTTCGATATGTCCGTGCCGCTTATCCCACAGTCAGCGTACACGCCTGCATATTCCCATTCAGGGTTGCCCTGTATCAGGGAGCTGTAATAGCTTATCTGTGCGGAAACCGAATTCATGAGCCGTTCCGTATCCCTCGACACCCTTGCATAAGCCGCCGCCTTTTTACGCTTTGGCAGGGCGGGGAATGCAGGCTCTATCCTGCTGATCTTCTTCAATAAAATCAACTCCTTCCGCTACTATACATCACTCTGAAAGGGCATTAAGTCAAGGGCTTTCCGGCTAATAATGTACCCAAAGTTGGTCTGTATTTTTCGAGCAGTATTGTATCAATTTCCGAATATTCTTCCTTTGAGATGATGCCTTTTTCAAGCATGGATCTTGCCACGGAAAGAGATATGCGGTACATTTTTTCTGCCCTGAACTGCTTTTTATCCATTATCCTCACCGCCTTTGAAACGGCTTCTGACATAGCACTCATGGGAGCAGTATTTCCGGTGGGAATTGCCATAAGCAGTAAACTCCTTCCCACAGCCGGCACAGACAAAAGAATAGACAGCCCTCTGCTTTATACGGTCAGGATGTTCATGCCACCATTTCTCACGACATTCACGGCAGCAGAATATTTTTTTCTTTATTCCTTCAGTCTGCCGCAGCTCATTCCCACATTCACGGCAGAAGCCCTCTTTTGGCTGTTCATCTTGATTTACTGTTTTACCAGGCATTTCACCTGCCAGCCCATTCCTCCTGCAGAAGCTCCTGACCGTATCCCTTGAAATATTCAGTCCCTTTGCGATCAATGCATATCCGAACCCATCTTTTCTAAGCTGTATGATCTGCTGTCTCTGTCCGTCGGTCATAAAATAACGCCTCCCATATCTATGGAAATTTCCATGCTGTTTTGATGAGGTGTTTTCCCAACATAAAAACTGCCTCTCACTATACGGAGATTTGGAGGCGGTTTTGGATACCCCAAAAATCAAAATATTTGTTTTGTGTCATTTTATGAATGACGGGCTTGTCACTATTCACGACCATTTTCGACTAAGAAACAACAAAAAAAGCCGCAGGCACTGAACCCAAATACGGGGGAGTGCCTGCGGCATAATGCTTTATTTCAACAATTCATTTACTTTTTTCTGCACAGCGGAATAATCATATCCTGCGGCAGTGAGTTTTTTCTTTCGTTCGTCACCATTGCCCCAATCGCCACGGATAACTTCACGGGCGATGGCATCAATGAATTTCTTTGTGCCTGGTGCATCAGCCGGATATACCTTTTTGCCGTTTTCATCAAACACGGAATAACCCTTGTTGGAATCGGCACATTTCCTCGCATTGGCAAGGACGCTGAACGCACCTTTCTGCGACTTGCTGTCCGCCCAAGTCCTGCGTACACGGTAAAGCTGCTTTTTATTGGGTGCAGTCTTTGGCTCTGATGGTGAACCGAGAGCCGCCGTAACCTTTGCCGCCAGATCGCCGAGCCTTGCATACAGCCAGCCGCCGGGGCAGGATTTGTTTGCAAACCAGCGGTGGACGGTCAGCACCATCTCATCCGATTTCGGCGTATAGTTTAAGGTCTTGTTCCTGTCACCGAGCCACAGC
>DKWR01000057.1 GCA_002491825.1 Ruminococcaceae bacterium UBA7147 | reverse complement strand
TTGTTTTTGCCTTTCTGCACAGGCTGCTGTAAACAATAAGTAATTTTCGATTTTCGAAATAACTTAATATAGCAAAATTAAGGCTGCTCAATCACGAGCAGCCTTTTTATGTGGGTTATTCGATTTCAGTGCGCTTGTATGGTTTCTTTTCGTCGGTCAAGCCTGCGAGGTAGTCCATACTTGTGTCGAGGGCAAGGGCGATTTTTCTGCATTGCTCAAAGGTGTAATACCGTTTGCCGTTTTCGATTTTTGAATAATCGCTCTGGTCAATGCCTGTCAGCATCTGCATTTTAATTTGTGTATAGCCCTTTTCTTTGCGCAAGTCTTTTAGTCTTTCGTTAAAATTCATATTAATCACCATAATAATTATGGCAATACGACCTATTGATTTTAGGGGTGAATTGACCTATAATTATATTAGAGGTGAAAGAAATGGACTTATTAAAGGACATAATTTATGATAAAATCGAAAAAAATGAAATCACTGTTACTATAGCGGGAAAGAATACTGATATTGACAAAATAGTTGAAAGCACCTGTTACAAGGCATTAAATGAAATAAAATCTATAATTGAAAATGACTCACTGTCAGATGAAGAATGTTTTTTGAAGATTGAAGAAATAATAAGAGTATTTGAACGTTTAGAGTGCAACTGCGGATACAGGCACGACTTTTCCTAAATATTCTTCTTAATCGAATCAAGCGCACCCTTTTCAATTCTGCTGACTTGTGCTTGTGAAATTCCGATTTCGCTTGCAACCTCCATCTGCGTTTTTCCTCTGAAAAAACGGAGGGTGAGAATGCGTTTTTCTCTGTCGGAAAGATTTTTTATTGCTTCCTTGACAGCGATTTCTTCAAGCCACGTTGAATCATCGTTCTTGTCGCCAATCTGGTCCATAACATAAATAGTATCGTTGCCGTCGGAGAATACAGGCTCGTACAGCGAAACAGGCTCGACAATCGCTTCAAGCGCAAGCACAACCGTTTCTTTCGGAACTTCCATAATTTTTGCAATTTCCTCAACGGTTGGCTCTCGGTTGTTCTTGTTTGTAAGCTCCTCCTTAATCTGCATTGCCCTGTAGGCGGTATCTCGCATTGAGCGTGAAACTCTGACGGAGTTGTTGTCACGCAGATAACGGCGGATTTCACCGATAATCATAGGTACGCCGTAGGTGCTGAAACGCACGTCAAGACTGGGGTCGAAATTGTCAATAGCTTTAATCAGTCCGATTACGCCCACCTGAAACAAATCGTCGGGGTTTTCGCCTCGGTTTGTAAAACGCTGGATAACTGACAGTACAAGCCGCAGATTGCCGTTAATCATCTTTTCTCTGGCGGCTTTTCGCTCGGCAGGAGTGCCGTTTTTTATTTTTAAAAGTAATTCCCTTTTTTCGCTCTCCTTAAGTAATTTTAACTGCGAGGTGTTCACTCCGCATATTTCAACTTTTCCGTACTGCACAACATAACCCCCATACAACTTTTTGTGAGATTATTATTGACGGAAAATTACTTTTTATACTGTTTCAGGCAAAACAAAACCCCTCCGAATGGAGGGGTGAAAATTTCTTAAATAAAGTTTAAACGGGAATGATTGCATTGAAAACAAGCACCGAGCATACTCCGCATACAAAGCCGAGCAGTACGCCGCAAACAACGTCTGTAAGATAGTGCACACGCAGATAAATTCTTGAAAAACCTATCAGCGCCGCAAGCAGTAAAATCGGCAAAAATGTTATCAGTCTGCACCTTAAAAGAACAACTCCCACAACGGCAAACGAGGCTGTTGTGTGTCCCGACGGGAACGAGTAGAACCTCGGTCTGTTAATGAGCTGTTCGTCGTCGCCTAAGCTGTGACAGGGACGGACTCGCTTGACAATGTGTTTTAGAATAACCTCGCCCATAAGGTGAGCAAGCGCAAGTCCGAAAACAATATTAAGTCCTGTCAGACGCCAGTCGGGGCGAATGAGGAACGGTATACAGATAACCCACCAGACAAGTCCTACGTTGCCTGCACGGGATGCAGTAATCATTATTTTATTGAGCACAGGCTTATGAATTTTGCCGATGCGTTCAAGAACTCTGTTGTCAATGTTCTGAATTCTGCCAAACATAAACACAACTCCCGTTTTATTCTGCCTTATATTTTATAGGACTTAAAGACATAAATTCACAATTTACATTAGTGTCTATATTATAGCATACGAAAATTGATTTGAACAGATATTTTTTAAAATTTATCTGTTTTTTACATTTACAAGATGTGCAATTGACGGAATTGTAGCACCTTGACCGCAAGTTGTAGGACTCATCAGCGCACCCGTAGCCATAAATAAAATGTTGTTGTAGATTCCACTGCTTAAATCACTTAAGATTTTTGAACAGAAAACAGACGCCGCACAGCCGCAACCCGAGCCGCCTGCGTGAACGTCCTGCTTGTTTCTGTCAAAAATCATAAGTCCGCAGTCGTTGTGTCTGTTGCGTATGTCAATATCTTCAAGCAAAAGCAAATCGTAAAGCGATTTACTTCCCACTTCTCCCAAATCGCCCGTAAGAATAAGGTCATAGTCACGTGGAGCAGTGCCTGTATCGTCAAAAAAGTTTTTCAGAGTTTGCGCCGCCGCTGGAGCCATAGCTGCACCCATATTGTTTGCATCCTTAACGCCGAGGTCAACGATTCTTCCCACAGTCGCCCTTGCAATGCAGGGACCTTTTTTTGCATTTTTAAGAACACAGCTTCCGGAGCCTGTCACCGTCCATTGTGCGGTGGGAGTGCGCACTCCGCCGTATTCAAGCGGAAATCTGTACTGCCTTTCCGCAGAGCAGAAATGCGACGAGGTTACGCACATGGCCGTTTTTGCCGCACCGCTTTCCACGAATACGGAAGCCATAATAAGTCCCTGCGCCATAGTTGAGCATGCACCGTACTGACCGAGATAGGGAATACCAAAGTCAATAAGTCCGTAGCTTGAGCCGACGCACTGGTTGAGCAGATCGCCTGCGAAAATACAGTCAACCTCCTCGGCTTTTATTTTTGCCTTCGTAAGCGCTTCAGTTACCGCCTCAGACTGAAAACGGCTTTCAGCCTGTTCGTAGGTGTCAAGTCCGTCATAGCTGTCGTAAATTATCTTGTCAAAAGCCTTGCCGAGCGGTCCCTGCGATTCAAACTTTCCTGCAACTGATGCAAAGCCGACGATTGAGGGCATTTCCTCAAAACCGATTGTATGTCCGCCGATTCTTCTTATCATACAAAAACTCCCTTCCGCTTTTATTATCTGCGAAAGGGAGTTTATTATTAAAATTATTTTTGAATTATGGATTTTCGCTTGTGCCCGGCTGTTCGGTCGGCGTAGGCTCGGGTTCAGGTTCCGTAGCAGGGGGAACAGTCGGTGTTTCGGTGGGAGCCTGCGTAGGCTTTGACGATGACGAACTGCTCTGCGGTTTACTGCTTGATGAAGAGTTGTTGTTATTGCTTGATGAGCTATGCGATGTCTCACTGTTACTGCTTTCAGGCGGTCTTGTTTCATCTATATCGTCAACATTTGTATTCTTTGCATTGCTGTCGTTGTCAGCTTCAATGAATACATAGCCGTGGTCGCTGTCATATGTAGAAGAATCAAGCGGCTTACGGTCAACCTCTTTGCCGTCCTTATAGTAAACTCTCCAAGCCTTTACCGTGTAGCTTGAACCGCCCTTATCGGTCATTTCGTTGTGAGTTTTGATTTCATCGTAGGACGAATCCTTAACACCCCAGATTGATACGTAGAGTGTGCTGTCAACGAGCTTACACTCCATAAACATCTGATATTCAGTCGGGTTTGAGAGCTTTAAATCAAGTCGTGGATAGTCGATTGTAGCATCAAGTCCTGTAGGAACATATGAGGACGCCCACTTGTGACAGTAGCGTTCTTCAACGTCCATATTTGCCCTGATAGCGGCATTGTAGATGGTTGAGCTTGACTGACAGATTCCGCCGCCGATTCCGCTGGTGAGTTCTCCGTTTGCGATAACGCCTGCTGACTTATAGCCGTTTGATTCAAGGTTTGAGTCACCTGTACATTCGTTGAACGACCAGGTTGCTCCCGGCTCAATAACCGAGCCGTTGCATGCGGCAAGTGAAGTTCTCATATTTTCCGTACCGTTTGCAGAGTTTGTAGAAACGGTTTCATAGGAAGCGAGCTTTTTGATATTTTTCTTTAAGTCGTCAACAGTAATCTTTGCGTCAACGGTTTCAAGATCGGCAATAATTCTTTTTTCATCAGCACCCTGTGAAACAGCTGTTTTAAGCTGGTCGTTTAAATCATCGGTATTAACCTTTTTTCCTTTTACGGCTTCCGCATACTCAAAGCGTTTGTCGGAGTATGGCGTAAACTTGGAAACATAGGCGTTTTTGGGATTGCAGTTAGTTGCCTTTTCAATTTTTTTAGTATTTTTTTCAATAGAGTCTACAGTTACCGTTGCGGTAATCTCATAGGTTTTTGTTTCAGAAGTGTTTCCCGAGGGATTAAGAATATCATTTTTTATGTTGCTGAGAACAGTATCAATGTCAAAGGTGTATTCAAAGTCGGATTGAGTAAGCGTTGTGACCTCACCGTCAACGTCAACTGAAATTGAAATCGGTTTAATAAAGCTGTTCTCTTTTGCCTCAAGCAGTTTTTTAGCCTCTTCCATAGTTTTACCGGAAATTGAAATTCCCGATACGGAAGTACCTTCTTTAAATACGAACTCGCCGTTTTCAGAAGAACCGCCGAATACTCCGCTCTGAAAAAGACAAAAGCCTGTTACGCCCAGTGCGGCAACAACTGCAACGGCAACAGAGGAGATAATAATAGCTTTTTTCTTGTTATTTTTATTATTTGGATTTTTATCCGGTTTATAAGTATGTTTTCCCTTACCTGATTGGGTAGGTGCGGCCTGACCGCTTGAAATATCAACAAGACCTTCATCCAGGACAATGTAATCATCATAGGAATTTTTACTCAAATATCTCACCCCTGCAATATATGCAAATATTATTATAAAAAATTAGCATTTGGTTACAGAATACATTTTACTATAAAGTAATGTAAAAATAAAGAGGTAAAATACAAATATTAAAAACTTTTTTTAGTATTTTTTTGTTAATTATAAAGATAAAACCTTTTTTTACAACAAGGATAGTCAGTACAGCGGCGAAATTGATTATCATTGATTTTTTCCTTGTCCATATCATATAAGAATACACATAACAGACGGCAAAAATCCTATATTGAAAAAAGTGAAAATAATGGTTGAAATTACTGTAAAATATCAGTATAATATATATAATGCTTACTGAATAAACGGCAACACGTCGTTGCCGTTTTGTAAAAACACCGAAATCGGTATTTTTACGCAAAATCAAAGATTTTGATTAAGAAAGACATTTGATAAGACTGTTTTGCCGGAAAAGCGTTTTCCGGCAAGTACAAGGTTTTTGAGCTTATTCACTCAAAACCCTTGTACTTGAACAATTCAAAAAAATAGTAATTTGTTTGATGATTTATATGTTTTTGAATTGTTCAGCAGGCATTATATAAGCAGAAATATCAGGGCGAAGTTTTTTGTCCGAAAATTCGGAGAAATACTATGAAAATTCTTATATTTACTGCTTCTACAGGCGGAGGTCACAAGCGTGCCGCCGCCGCACTTGAAGCAAAAATAAAGTCGTTAAGCCCCGAAACTGAAGTCAGTGTTGTTGACGCAATGAAGGCAATAGGCAAGATGTATGACAAGACAGTCTGCGGCGGTTATCATTTTATGGCTACCAAAATTCCGAAGGTTTACGGAAAATGCTACAAGATTACCGACAGAAAAAATCTAATGTATAAGGCGGTAATGCGCTCAAATACGATGATGTCAAACAAGCTGCTTGAAACAATTAACGAGCACTCGCCCGATATTGTTATCATCTGCCATCCGTTTGTTACAACAATGATTTCAAAGCTTCGCCGACAGGGTAAGATTGATGTAAAAGCAATCAGCATAATTACCGACTATGACGCTCACCGTACATATATTGTTCCTAAAATTGAGGCATATGTGCTTGCAGAGCCGCAGATGGCAAAAAAGCTTATTGACGAATACGGCGTTGACGAAAGCATAATCTATCCTCTTGGTATTCCGATTTTTGACAGCTTTACGGAGCCGTTTGACAAGGAAGAAATATGCAGACGGGAGGGACTTGACCCCAATGTTCCTACGGTGCTCCTGATGGCAGGTTCTTTCGGCGTTACAAGCGTGCTTGAATTTTACAAAAGGCTTGCTAAAAAAGGTAAAAATATGCAGTTTATCGTCATTACCGGACGCAATATAAAGCTTTTCGGACATCTTGAAAAGCTGATTGATGAAATGGGTATGCAGGATAACACCAAGCTGCTTTACTTTGTCAAGAATGTTCAGGATTATATGCATATTTCCGACTTGATTGTTACAAAGCCCGGCGGACTTACCGTTACCGAAAGTCTTGCCTGCACACTCCCTATGGCTATCTACAGTGCTTTCCCGGGACAGGAGCGTGACAATGCAGATTTTCTTATCAAGCAGAATGCGGCGGTTATGCTTGACAGGAAAAACGGTGCAGACCAGATTATCGAACTGCTTAACTCCCCCGAAAAGCTTGATGATATGAAGAAAAAATGCAGTGAACTTTCAATAGCCGACTCTGCGGAAAATATATTCAGACTTGCACAGAAGCTTTGTGCAGAGGACTGATAAATTATACCCACTGGAAGGAGAAAAACAATGAAAAAAGCAATTGCTTTGTTGATGTGCCTCGCTCTGGTTGTATGCACGCTTTGTGCCTGCGGCGATCCGACAGACTTTTCGGACGGAGAAAAGCTGTCAAAGGATTATACGAGAAGCACAGATCCCGCTGAAAGTTTTAATTACAATGACGGTGCAACCTCCGCACCTTTGTCGTACAACGTGTATGCAAGCTCGGTTTCAAACTTTGAGTTGAGGCTGTTCCGCAACTATTTTGCGCAGAAATCCGACAAAACAAAGTCGTCGGTATTTGCTCCTGCCACAGCGGCACTTCAGCTTTCGCTTCTTGCAAACGGTGCAACAGGTGATACACAGGACGAAATCAAACTGGCACTCGGCAAGGATTTGACAATTGATAATATTAATCAGTGTTCATCATATTTCAAAAGCCGAATGGAGGCTGTCAGCAAAACAGGAAGCGGAGAGGTTGACGAGCTTTCGGGCAAGAAAACAAAAGAAAGCAAAAGCGAGTATGTGCGCTTTGGTCTTAACCTTTTCTTTAATGATATTTCCGACGTAAAAACAAGCTTTTTGCAGACCAACGCAAGCTATTTTGAAAATAATGTGTACCGATTTTTGTTCTCGGACGAAAACGCTGTTTCAAAGGTAAACAAGAGCCTTTCTGATTTCAGCTCAAATGATTTGTTTGAAAATCTGAACGAAAAAGACAGCCTGTTTTTGGTGAATGCCTGCGATATGAGTGATTTGTGGCTTGATAATTACAGCAAAAGCGACATTGAAAAAGGAACGTTCAAGTCCGGCAACGGCGAAAAAAGCGTAAACTTTATGACCTCAAATGAGTCGCTTATCAAGAACAAAAACGCAAAGGGCATTATAAAGTACACAAGCAAAAATCCGCTCAAGCTTATGATTGTTATGCCGAATGAGGGCGTGTCACTTGAGGAGTATGTTTCCGATTTTAACTATACGGAGTTTTCTGACCTTTTAGACAGCGTTGACATTACAAAAAAGGTTACGGCACAAATTCCCGAATTTTCAATTTCATCAGAGGAACAACCTCAACCGCTTTCGGACGCTCTTGCAGACAGCGGCTTGTACACGCTGTTTACCGATGATGCACTGTTTAAGAACATCACGCATACCGATAATTTCAACCTTAATGAGATTTACGAGATTACTCCCGAAATCACCGTGAACGCTGCGGGAATAAACAGCGACTCAAAAATTGTTGAAAAGCGTGTTAAGGAGCTTGAAAAAACCGACGAAACAATTAAAATTGACCGTCCGTTTATCTTCCTGCTGATTGACAACGAAAGCAGTATTCCCGTCTACATCGGAACGGTTGACAATATCTGATTATATCAAAAAATAAAGCTCGGACATCTGCATTTGCGCTTGTCCGAGCTTTTGTTATTTGTCTTTGTTTTTCTTTAAATACGCTTGCTTGAACGGCACAACCTCGCCGTCCTTTTCTTTAACGCTTACGTTGTCGAGAGTTTTGTCAAACTGGGTGCGGATTTCACCGAGATAAATTTTATACAGCTTTTTCTGTTCAGCCTGTTCATCTGTAGTCAGTCCCTGTTCACGTTTTTTCTTTGCAAGCTCGTTAATTCTGTTAAGCAAATTCTTATCCATATCAATACCTCGCTTTTGTAATGGAATAATCATATCACAAAATAAATTATATTGCAATAAATTCAATTTTATATATTGCGTGTGATGATTTTTGATATATAATATTAGTAAGAAATAATAAAATTCCGGACGGTGGATTATGGAAAATTTCAGTTTGCTTCATCCGCAAAATTCAGATGCAGTTTACCGCACCCTAACAAAAGAGGCGGTAAATGATTTATCAATTGATTTCCTTTGCAATGCGCTTACCGAGGACGCATACGAGCGCAACAGCATCAAACAGCTTTTAACGCAGATTACCGATGACGAAGAGGTAATCAAGTACAGGTGCGACGTTTTTGATGACTTTCTGCGTTTTCCTAAACTGCGTGAGGATTTGACAGCCTTGCTTGCAAAGCTTGCCGATTTAAGAGATATTGAGCGCTTTCAGAAGGATACCGAGGCATCGTCGCTCTGGCAGCTTATCAACAGACTGCGTGAAATAGACGGCTATGTTGACTGCATTACGCAGATAAAGACAACGCTTGAATCAATTGACGTTAAGTCGCAGGGACTTTTAACTCTCAAAGAGAACGTAACTTCAATCTATAATGACAGCGGATTCCCCGACTTGAAAAAGGATATTGAGGATACGCTTGCAAAGGCGCAAAAGTTCAGGAGCATAACGCTCGGCGTAAACCTAGACGCTCTTCTGCGCCCGAAAACTGTCGGCGTAATTTCGCTCAACGACAAGCCTTTTACCGACAGCGGAATACTCAAACGCTTCACGAACTTTGCAAATAAGAAGAGCGAGCTTCACCACGGCAACGATGTTTCGGGATTCATAAGCTTTCACCCTGCAAACCCGAGTACAACTTCCTTTGGAATGGGCAAATTTGTAACGGGCGCACAGCAGGATGTAAACCAGACCTTCACCTCGGAGCTGACGGGCACAGATCCGCTTTCGGACGCTCTTAAAAAGGTAGTTACCGACATTCTGCGCCGTACCGTAAACGACATCAAATCGACGCTTGATAAGTACATAAACATCAACGGTTATTCGTTTGTTGCGCTGATGCCCGAGATTATTTTTTACATTCGATTTGCCGAGCTTTGCGATAAGATTATGCAGAAAAATCTTCCGCTTTGCAAGGCGCAGATTGCCCCGAAAGAGGACAGAAACTGTCATATTGAAAATCTTTACAATATCAAGCTTGCTGTAAAGAACATTGAGGGTGAAAATATAGATATAATCACAAACGAGTTTGTGTTTGACAACGATAAGCGGATTTATATTCTGACAGGTCCTAACAGGGGCGGTAAAACTACGATTACACAGGCTGTCGGACTTGCGTTTCTGCTTGCGCAGAACGGAATTTACGTTCCTGCCTCGTCAATGGTTTTCAGCCCGTGCGACAATATCTTTACGCATTTTCCTGCCGACGAAAACGATACCGTAGATTTGGGCAGACTCGGTGAGGAGAGCAAAAGACTGTCCGAAATTTTTGAAATCGCCACACGTTACAGCCTGCTTTTGCTCAACGAAAGCCTTGCAACAACTAACGTTGCAGAGGGCTTGTACATTGCAAAGGATGTTGTAAAAGCAATGCGCTACCTTGGTACAAGGGCGGTGTTCAACACGCATATGCACGACCTTGCAAGGGATCTTGACAAGGTGAACAGTGAGGTGGAGGGTGACAGCAGAATTGAAAGCATGGTAACGGGAGTAGAAAACGGCAACCGTTCTTTCAAGGTGTTTATCGCACCTCCGCAGGGCGTAAGCTATGCAAGAGATATTGCAGAAAAATACGGCGTGACCTTTGAGAAGATAAAGCTTGAGATTGACAACAAGCCGAAAAACTGATGGTTGGATTAATCCATACGATTATTACCAAGCTAAAATACTTGAAAAAATTTTAATATATTGTATAATAGAAATGTTATGATAATTATTCGTACAATTCGTACACGGAGGTAAACAATTATGGCAGAGAAAAAGAAGATGGTAGAAGCCATTACAAGCAGAGATGAGGACTTTGCAAAATGGTATACCGACATTGTAAAAAAGGCGGAGCTTGTTGATTACTCAAACGTCAAGGGATGTATGGTAATCAGACCTTACGGCTATGCAATCTGGGAGAATATACAGGCTGACCTTGACCGCAGATTTAAGGAAACAGGTCACGAGAATGTCTATATGCCAATGTTTATCCCCGAAAGCCTGCTTCAGAAAGAAAAAGATCACGTTGAGGGCTTTGCTCCCGAATGTGCGTGGGTAACAGTCGGCGGTCAGGAAAAGCTTACAGAGCGTCTTTGCGTTCGCCCGACTTCCGAAACGCTTTTCTGCGAGCACTACAAGAAGATAATCAATACATACCGTGATTTGCCCAAGCTTTACAATCAGTGGTGCAGTGTTGTTAGATGGGAAAAGACAACACGTCCGTTCCTGCGTACTTCCGAGTTCTTGTGGCAGGAAGGTCACACAATGCACGAAACAGAGGAAGAGGCAAGGGAAGAAACACTGCGTATGCTCCACGTTTACGAGAGCTTCTACAGAGAAACGCTTGCAATTCCTGCGGTAATCGGCAGAAAGACCGAAAAGGAAAAATTTGCAGGCGCAGAGGAAACCTATACAATTGAGCCGATGATGCACAACGGCGTTGCTTTGCAAGGCGGTACTTCGCACTACTTCGGCGACGGCTTTGCAAAGAGTTTCGGCATAACATACACAGGCAAGGACAACAAGCTCCATTATCCGCACCAGACCTCTTGGGGTGTATCAACAAGAATGATTGGTGCAATAATAATGGTACACAGTGACGACGACGGTCTTGTACTTCCGCCGAAGATTTCTCCGATTCAGGTAGCCGTAATTCCCGTTGCACAGCACAAGGAGGGCGTTCTTGAAAAGGCAAACGAGCTTAAAGCAGAGCTTGCAAAGAAGTTCAGAGTTAAGCTTGACGATTCCGACCACGCTCCCGGATGGAAGTTTGCAGAGTACGAGATGAAGGGAGTGCCTGTAAGAGTTGAAATCGGACCGAAGGATATTGAGAATAACCAGTGCGTAGTCGTAAGACGTGACACAAGAGAAAAGTCATTCGTTCCGCTTGATGAGCTTTCGTCATTTGTTGAAAAGCTTATGGAGGACATTCACAACGATATGTACGAGCGTGCGCTCAAGAATACGCAGGAAAAGACCTTTACTGCAACAAGCTACGACGAGTTTATCGACATTGCAAAGAACCACCCCGGCTTTATCAAGGCAATGTGGTGCGGCGACAGCGAGTGTGAAGAAAAGCTCAAAGAGGTTACAGGCGGCGTAAAGAGCAGATGTATTCCGTTTGAGGAAGAGCACCTTTCGGATACCTGTGTGTGCTGCGGCAAGCCTGCTAAGCATATGGTATACTGGGGCAAACAGTACTAAGCCGAGTACCTCGGCGGGCAAATCGAGCCTAAAAGTTAGTTTGTAAGAATAAAATAGTAGCCCGACTTTTGAGTTGATATAAAGGTTACGTTATGTCCTCATATGTAAAATGTAATCATAAAAGGTGGTGAGAAAATGCCTATCAAGGTTCAGAGTAATCTTCCGGCTATCAAGGTGCTTGAATCGGAAAACATCTTTGTTATGCCAAACGAGGTCGCATTAAGGCAGGACATTCGTCCTCTTAAAATTCTGATTTTAAACCTTATGCCCACAAAAATTGAAACTGAAACCCAGCTTTTAAGACTTCTGGGCAACAGCCCATTGCAGGTTGATATTGAGCTTTTGCAGATGGCTTCGCATACCTCGAAAAACACCTCGCCTCATCACCTGACAACTTTCTACAAGACGTTTCAGCAGGTGAAAAATGAGAGCTTTGACGGTATGATTATCACCGGAGCACCTGTTGAACAGCTTGAATTTGAGGACGTTGATTACTGGGACGAGCTTTGCGAGATTATGGAATGGTCAAAGCACAACGTCTATTCAACATTTCACATCTGCTGGGGTGCACAGGCAGGATTATATTTCCATTACGGAATAAAAAAGCATCAGCTCCCCGAAAAATTAAGCGGAATTTATTCGCATAAAATCCTCAATCCGCATCATCCGCTTATGCGTGGTTTTGACGATACGTTCTGTATTCCTCATTCACGCTATACGGGCATAGATGAGGAAAAAATAAAAAAGCATTACGAGCTTGAAATTCTGTCGGTTTCCGACAAGGCTGGAGTTGCCGTTGTATGCAGTAGAACAGGCAGACAGGTTTTCGTAACAGGACACGCAGAGTACGACAGGGAAACGCTTGCAAACGAGTATTTCCGTGACAAGAACAAGGGTATTAATCCGCAGATTCCTTACAATTATTTCCCCAATGACGATGCGTCAAAAACTCCGCCGATGGTGTGGAGGAGCAATGCAACACTGCTTTATACAAACTGGCTCAACTACTTTGTATATCAGGCTACGCCGTACGATTTGCGTGAGCTTATCGAAAAATATCCGCATTAAAGCTTGTATAAATATAAATAAATTAAGGGGGCTGTCGCAATAACAGCTCCA
>DKWR01000066.1:4688-40828 GCA_002491825.1 Ruminococcaceae bacterium UBA7147 | reverse complement strand
CACATCGTAAAGGAAAAGCTTTTTACCGCCTTCGGATGTAGCCGGAGTTGCATAGCCGTTGTTAGAAAGGTAATTCCAGGAAAGCTCCTTTCCCTCTTCGTCAATAATGTGCCATATGTACTCGTTTGCATTTTCTGCGTCTATTTTAAGAACGATTGAGTCACCCATATATGGTGAATGTCCGCCTGACGGCTGTGTTGTGATTACGGGTTGCGGCTCCGGGAGTGTTTCGAAATTATAGCAGCACTGCACACTTTTGGGGTTGGCAAGCCACAAGAAGCCCTTGTTGCCATTGATGCTGATGTTCAACTTATTACTGTCAGTCGTGCTGAATATGTAGCCGCTCTTGGCGTTCAGAGTCACCATAACCATATAGTCGTGTCCGACTTTAAATACATCACTTGAGGTGAGGGTCTTGTTGTCAGTCCAGTCGTACCATGTAACACCTGCGTTGTCCGCACCGGTCACATTGACTGTTGCGGAGGTATCAGGCTTATTTCCCGCTTTGGGTGTGTCAATGCCGGTGATGGCGACTTGGCTGATAAGCTTGCCGATACTGAGCATATAAGCCTCTTTGAGTGCGGCAGCGTCGCTTACAGAATAGGTTGTGCCGTATTTATCTGTACCAATGGCAGAACTTCCCGGTGCAATTACATCAAAGCTATCTGTCCAGATATTACCCAAAGTATCGCAGCTATAGACAGTAACATTGGAGTTTTTGTTTATCCAGATTCCGAACCTATCCTCATCGGTATTGATACTTAAGTTGTTGCGGAATGTACCGCCGTTGAGCGTAGCGGTGCTATAAAAATCAAAATACGCTGCGGAACATTTTCCGCTCTCCGTCACAAATGTACCGCCGTTTATTACGGTATTGCCGCCAAATGTCAACAGAGGAAAACCTTCCTCTGCTTCAAAAGTGCCGCTGTCAACTGTGAGCTTACCGTTGCTTCCTACATAAAGGTTGCACAGCAAATTTCCATCTCCCTTGATACCGACAACCTTGCCGCCGCCTACACTATCCTTTATGGTGAGTGCTCCGACTGCAACAACAAAAATTCCCTCGTCCTCTGTTTTTCCCGAACGTGTAAGTGTGTGTCCGTTCAAATCCACAACTACATTCTGAGCACTGGATATCAGCGCCAAAGAAAAATTTTTCTCGTTACTTTGGAATGTGATATCACTTGCCAGCTTTATATTGCATACGCTGCCGTCCATTGGGGCGTATTGCATCATCTCCTTAAGATCTAAATAATTACTGACAAGATAGGGATATTTCTCGCTGCCGTCGGTGAAAATGATTTCAATTTTACCGTTTTCGGCTTTCAGATCCTTGCCGTGATAGGTTTGAGGGGTAACAGCAATATCATTGTCAAGAAGTGCCGTGCGATTGTCGGGAATATAGTCCCAGATATCTGTCTGAACAGACAGAGAGCCGTTGAGCGTACAGCCGTTGAGCGTAACATCAGCGTCAGCTATACTGATTGCGATGCCTTTATCAATCTCACAGAAATTTCCGTCGTTGACGGTTACGGTACCTGATTCGAAAACAGCGGTATAATAATAGGATGAGGCTAAAAAGGTACCTCCGTTAATTACAGTGTTGCCGCCCCTGGTCACCAAGGCACGTCCGTTGGAATCAAATGTGCCGCCATAAACGGTCAGTTTGCCTTCACCGGAAGCAAGTAAAGCGGTTTTAATGTCGCTGCCGTTCATACTGACGACAACCTTACCGCCGTCAATGCTGTCCTGAACGGTGAGGTCACCGATCGTTACATTAATTACCGCCTCATCATTTGTAGTTCCCGAACGGGAGATGGTGTGTCCGTACAAATCAAGAACGACCCTCTGCAACGAGCTTGTAAGGCCCAATGAACAGTCATTCTTGCTCTCGCTGAATTTGATGTCTGCGCCCAGCCTGATATATCGGATGCTGTCTGTCGGGGCATTCTGCATCAGGCTTTTCATCTCGTCATAGGTGGTGACAACATAGGGACTGCTTTTTGTGCCGTTGCCTGTGTAGGCAAGCGCCGTGGTCGTTCCCATTACAGGGAGCATTCCCAGCACCATAATCAGCGCAAGCAGCAGGCTTAACAGTCGTTTTGGTTTTTGTTTTTGTTTGTTGCTCATAATTTTTCCTCCTTATTATTTACTGATATTACAATGCGTCCAATGCCGCTGTAAGATATTCGGCAGTAACCGAAGCATAAAAGAAAGCGTCAATCTGTCCTGCCTGCTTTGCACGCATAACTTCACGGGCAAGCTGTGGATATGCTACTTCATCACAGAGCATTACCATTTTACAATACGGCAATTCAAGACGAAGCCTCTCGATAAGATTCAGTCTGCCTGCAATAGTCGTTTCGGGTGGTGCAGGCGTTACATCCATAAGCACTATTTCAGGATTAGCCGACTGACATTCAACTAAAATCATATCAAGCGGCTGTGAGGGAATGCGGATAGGGCGAAAATCGCCTGTTTGCAACAGCATCATCATAACACTTTCAGAAAAAACACGATTTCGTATGCTGACAGCAATTCTTTTCAATTATTCTGCCTCCTTTCCTTGGGAAACTGACAGTGATAATACACTATTACATATACCATTATATGGATTTTTTTATGCTTTTGCATGAACCGAAAGATCTATTTTGAGCAAATTTTTCGTAAAATAAAACAAAAAAGAGTACCTGAAAATTCAGATACTCAACAATATGCTATATTTATTTTTATTCAATGTTTACAACGATTCCGCTTACACGTGCTTCAATTGCAAGCTCCGTTCGGCTCTCACAGCCTGTTTTTTCCAGCATATTATGTATATGGTTTTTTACCGTGCTCTCCGAAATATTAAGTTTGCGTGCTATAGTTGCATTGGAAACGCCTGTTATCATAATGCGAAGAACCTCAAGCTCACGCTCGGTAAATTCTTCGCTGTGAGCAAGTCCGAGCATAACCTTCGGCGTACTGTCGGGATAGACGGATTCACCTTTCATTGTTCTGTCCATAACATCAAGGATTGTATCCTTTGATACTTCCTTGTACCAGAAGCTCTCGATACCTATTTCACGGGCTTTTTTCATCCACGAAACCTCGGGCATTGATGTTACGGCAATGATTTTGACATCGGGACGGTTTTTCTTGATTCTCTCGGCAGCAACCAGTCCGTTTGAACCGTCGCTCATCAGAATATCCATTAATACGAGGTCTATTTCATTTTTCAGGACAAAGGTATCGGCAAACAAAGCGGACTCTAACGAATATACCAATTCATAATTTGCAGATGATTTTAAATACATCTCAAACAGCTGTCGTGAAACAAACTGGTCGTCAACAATCATAACTTTTGTTTTTGGCATTTTACTTTTCTCCTTCAAATTTTAAAACCAATCCAAACCTCGGCTTTGATTTCACAGCCATAACCCCTCCTGCCGATTCTACTGTATGACGGAGGTTTTTCAGACCTCCGCTTTCAATTATCTCGGCTTTCGGTTGCTCACCGTTGTTTGTGATTTCTGCCGTAAGTGCGGTATTGTCTGACTGAATATTCAGATACAGACGATTTCCTTTAGCGTGCTTGACTGTGTTAGTCAGACATTCATGCATTGCCGCAATCAGTATATCTCGTTTCCTGCCCTTTTCCGGCAATTCACCGTTTACCTCTATTGAAACATCTACGGCTTTAGCCGCCTTTAAAAGCAGTTTCCATTCATTGTGCTGAACATCGGGCACGGTTTCTTTCTTCATTACCGATATAGTATATCTCCACATAAGCAGCAGACTTTCTCTGTCACGCTCCGACTGCGGTTTTGCAAGATATGAGCGAAATGCAAGCAGTGAGCGACCGACGTCGTCATGTACCCTCATTTTAGCAGTCAGTATTTCCTTTTCAGCCGTGATGCGCTCTACCTCACGACTGTACTTACGCAGACGTTCATTTACGTCACTCAACCTTTCATTGCGCATCTCAAGCTCTTTTTTTAGATTATACTGTTCAGTCACATCAAAAGCCACAAGCTCCTGCACCTCTGAATTGCCGACGGTAAGTACATTACGACGAAAATCCCAAATCTTTTCATCATCTGTCTGAATTACAAGCGTAGGTTCAGTGCTGATAAGCCGAGCCTTGCCGCCTGAATTATTCAATTTCAAATTGCTTAAAAAGCTTTTGACATTCATTATTTCATTGCCAAACAGTTCACCGCTGATTTTATTCATCTGTGCATTCACAAGCAACGGCTGACCGTCGGACAGATAAAAGCAAACGGCGTCAGGCAATGTATCAACGCTCTCTTTAACAGCACCGGGAGTGAGCATATTTTTATTAACAGAATGTATATATATAAGAAATACTGCCTCTGCCACCGCCGAAAAAACGAGCAAAAGTATCACTGCTGCATAAGGCATATTTCCTATTATATCCGAAAAAAAGACAAAGGATAGGTTTTTTATATCCTTCAGGCTGACATCGGTAATTCCCTGAAGTACAAATATAACCTCTAAAAGCAGTACAGACGAAAAAATCAGATACCTGCACCGCAGATGCAGAACACAGGCACTTACAAGGACAAAAACCGCACCAACCATCAAAATCAGGGTACATACACCGAAAATTATATGAGCATTAACCGATAAATCATAATATGCCGTCATACGCCTTCACCTCCTGACGTAAGGACAAGGGAAACGTATTCCGTTTTCTGTTCGGTTTCTGTTTCGAGTGTTCCTCCAAGCTCTTTGATTTCGTCAGCCATAAAGCTTTGAGGCAGGATTTTATCCGGATTATTCATCTCTATACGCAGATTAATATTATCAACCGATATATCAAGATTAACGAGAACGGCATCTGCACCGGGAATGCCCGACTCCAGAACAGCCTCAAATACCTTGTATGCAGTCAGAACACATTCACCCGCCAAAAGGCTTTCGCCCCTATATTCAAAATGGGCTTTTATTCCGTACAGCCTAACATATTCAAGAGATTCACTGATTGCAAGGCAAAGCTCGCCGCTGAAAATACGACTGTTCTGATGAAAAAGCAGAAGCATATTAGAGAGCCTTTTTATATATGAGTTCAATATGCAGGCATATTTCATTGTCTGCTCAAACATTTCTTCGTTCTGTTCGGGTACATCAACAAGCCTGCCGAGTTTATCAAGCTGAGGACTTACGCTTTTTGCAATATCATCATAAAGCTTGTTTTGCTGTTCAATTCCGATACTCTCCTCTGCAAGCTTATTTTCAGCGTCAAGAATGGCATTTTCCTCGGCTAATACATCACCTAAATCTTCAAGCTGTCTGTTGAGTTTATTAATTTCGGAAATATCCTTCGTCCAATACCCAAAGCCGCCGTGTATTGCGTGGCTTCGCAGTACAACATCACCTTTTTCGAGAAATATTGCACTTTTTTCAGCCGTACGAACCTGCTCCTCTGTAACAGGAATACTGCTCTTTGACTTATACTTTACAACACCGTTTTTATCCATAATTCCTGCGCCTATTGAAGAAGAACTCCAAAAATCTCCATAGTTGTCGTTAGACGGAATCAGATGCGCCAGAATAAGGCACTCCATAAAAGCACAGAAAAAAACGGAAACAAACTCCGGCATCTTAATTATGGCAGCCGACAACCAGTCGGGATTCACAACATAAGATATAAAATAAATTATCCCGAAAATCAACGGAACCACCGGCAGCCAGATTCTGCGCCGACTGCCCGGTACAGCGCACCGAACAAAAACTATAACGAGAATTGATACAAACAGCACTCCGATCCACAATACCGCCGCATAATAGAACGGTCCGTATATATAGTTATTGTTATCCCAATCTGACATTCCGTTCGGGAAACGAAAAGCAAGCTGATGCAGATCATTTGTCAGAATACCAAGAACAATTATAACGGCAGGAATATATAAAAGCTTCCAGAAACGGCTTATCGGACTGTTCTGCGGTTTTCCGATATGAAGCACCGAGAAAAACATCATCAACACGCAAAACGTCTGCGGAATGTAATACAGATACCATGCATACCGTAAGGCTATGCTGTCAACCGGTAAAAATTCATATTTTATTGTTCTTAATAATATCCAGAGAATTATCATAAGAGCGCACACGGTCAGATTTCTTCGTACATCGGGTTGTACAAGCCGTCTTTGCAGTTGGTGAATCCAGATTAATGCCGAAGCGGTAAAGAGCACACATATAATGCTGTTGTAAGAAAATGTACCGTAGTGATACCCCAGCAATCTGACAACGCATGCAAGCAGAACAAGCACAACACATATGCAGTTCAGAATTTTTGTTTTTCTGCTGCTTCGCATAAGCTGATACTCCTTCCGTTATTGAAAATACTGTCTATGTAAAACTTTGTATATTTAGTATAACAGACATTATTTTAAAATTCAATCTCCGATATTTCTATTGCAATTAAGATATTTTTAGTTTAAAAAGAATGTACTATTACTGCCGTGACAGGCGGTACCTATCAGCATTTGACAGCAGTTATTCCTTGGCGTAGATTCAAAAGAAAAAGACAGTAAGATTTTATCCTACTGCCTTTAAGGAAATTATTGAATTTTAACTTACTGAACAAATTGCTCCCTTCTGTGCTACGGGCTAAAAACAGTCCACCGGACTGTTTTCTTTACGCCCTTTCGATTCCCATTCCGCTTTGCCAAAAAATAAAAGCACCCTTTTGGGTGCTCTTATTTTTGGAGCGGATGATGGGAATCGAACCCACACGATCAGCTTGGAAGGCTGAAGTTCTACCACTAAACTACATCCGCTTATCTGCAACGGAATTAATTATATCACTATTCCGTTGCATTGTCAAGGGTTAAATTGATTCAAGAATAATTTTTTCTCCGTCAGAGGTTACATTCATTGCGCTTATGCTGTCATTGCCCGATTCAATCATTGCAGATGCAATCTTTTCCTCTACCTCTCGTCTGATTGTGTTTCTCAAATCTCTTGCGCCGCTCTTGCCCGAGCAGGATTTCTCGGCAAGATACTCGCAAGCCTTATCATCAAACGTAAACTTAATGTGCTTTTCTTCGAGAGTGGGCACATATTCGGAAAGCATAAGGTTTGCAATCTTAACAAAATTATCTTTTGTGAGTGTATTGAACACGATTACCTCGTCAACACGGGCGATAAACTCGGGACGGAGGAACTCGGAAAGTGCTTTCATCATTCTTTCCTTTGACGCATCCTCCTGCGTTTTACCAAAGCCGAGTGCGCTGTCGTTGCTCGTTGAGCCTGCGTTTGAGGTCATTACAATAACTGTATTTTCAAAATTTACTGCTCTGCCGTGTGCGTCTGTTACCTTGCCCTCGTCGAGAATCTGGAGCAGAATATTGAGCACATCGGGGTGAGCCTTTTCAATTTCATCAAACAGAAGCACTGAATACGGACGGCGGCGAACCTTCTCGGTTACCTGTCCTGCTTCGTCGTAGCCGACATATCCGGGCGGTGAACCGATAATCTTTGACACAGAGTGTTTCTCCATAAACTCCGACATATCAAGTCTTATCAGCGTTTCGGGAGTGTCGAATAACTGCTGGCTTAATACCTTTACAAGCTCTGTTTTACCAACGCCCGTAGGCCCTACGAATATAAAAGATGCAGGTCTGCGCCTTGGTGAAATCTGACAACGGCTGCGCTTGATTGCCGAAGCAAGCACCTCAACGGCTTCATCCTGTCCGATGATTTTCTTTTTCAGCTCATCTTCAAGGTCAGCAAGCTTTGAAAGCTCGTTTTCCCTGATTCTTGACGCTGGAATACCCGTCCAAAGCTCGATAACCTTGGCAATATCCTCCTCGGTTACCTTTGCTGTAAGGCTTTCGGGGTCAATCTGCGAAAGCTCGGAATCAATTCTTGCAAGGCTTGTATTGACCTCTGCAAGCGCCTCGTAGTCAACCTCTTCGGCTGTTGAAATGTCTTCTTTCTGCAATGTAAGCTTTGACTTTTCTTCATTAAGCTTATCGTAACGCTCCATTGATTTGTTGCGTAATGCGGCACAGGCACAGCTTTCGTCTAATAGGTCAATTGCCTTATCGGGCAGGAATCTGTCGGTAATATAACGCTCGGAAAGAATTACCGTCTTACGTACTACGTCATCGTCAACAATTACTCTGTGGTGCTGTTCATAATAGCTCTTTACGCCTGCGATTACGTCGATTGTCTGCGCAATTGTAGGCTCGCCGACCTTAACAGGCTGGAATCTTCTTTCAAGAGCAGAGTCTTTTTCAATGTATTTTCTGTATTCGTTAAAGGTTGTTGCGCCGATTACCTGAACCTCGCCCCTTGACAGAGCAGGCTTTAATATATTTGCGGCGTTCATTGTTCCTTCGTTGTCACCTGTTCCGACAAGGCTGTGCACCTCGTCGATAAAGAGGATAACGTTACCGCTTTCTTTGATTTCGGAAACAAGTCCCTTGATTCGGCTTTCAAACTGACCTCTGAACTGCGTTCCGGCTACAAGAGAAGTGAGGTCAAGGAGCTGAATTTCCTTATTTTTCAGTCTTTGCGGTACGTTGCCCGATGCAATTCGAAGTGCAAGTCCCTCTGCGATTGCGGTTTTACCTACGCCCGGTTCACCGATAAGGCAGGGATTGTTCTTTGTACGGCGTGACAGAATCTGAATAACACGCTCAATTTCCGTATCACGACCGATAATTCTGTCAATCTTGCCCTCTCTTGCCTTGCGTGTCAAATCCTCGCAGTAAAGGCTGATATGCTTTCTCTTTTTCTCTTTCTTATCCTTTTTATTCGGCTTTGAGCCGTCCTTGCCCGATGTCGCATTATTCTGACCGCCGCCGAACATATTGTTGAAAAATGCAGGGAAAGCAGGTGCGCCGTGAGAAAAATCATCGTCGTCACTTCCGCCGTTCTCGGCATCAAACTGATCCATTTGTTCTGCAAGATTGTCAGCACCGAGCTGTTCCATAAGCTGGGAAATGTCACCGTTTTCGCCCATATTCTGCATTAGGCTGTTCATCTGATCCTGTACATTTTCCAAATCCTCGTCGGAAATACCCATTTTGCTGATTAAATCCTCAACAGGTTTTATGCCAAGCTCCTTTGCACAGGTAAGACAATAGCCTACCGTCGGAGCGTCTTTTGAATTAGTATTAGAAACGAAAACAACTGCCTGTCGTTTTCCACATCTGCTGCAAAGCATAGTATTCTCCTTATATGTAAAAATTTTGGATAGCTTTCATTCAGTATTATTATAAATATTATGTAACGCCTGCAATATGCAAAGGCAAAGTTTAATATTTAATTAGTATACATTATATATGTTTATGATGTAAATTTCAATGGTATTTTGTCAAATTATTTACTTTCAGCATTTTCTTTTGATTTTTCCTTGCTGTTGTGCTCTCTTATCAGCTGAAAATATATTTTTCCGTACTGATAAAGTGCAAAAAGCATTGTTATTGCCGTTACCGACAAGAGTGAAACGTCAAGTGCAAAGTTCTCAAACCGGAAAGCGGCTTTAAGAAAAATTATTGCAAATACCGACAGGTAAAATACTACCGTTCCGACCTTTCCGTACCACTTCGCCGCAGGAGGCGTTATGCCCTTGTTAATCAAGTCCATTCCGCCGAGGAGCATTAAAACGTCCTTTAAAAGAAGTACGACAAGTACGGGAAGAACAAACGGAACATATATTACCATACAGATTACAACCGCTAAAAGAGTGAATTTGTCTGCAATGGGATCAAGAATTTTTCCAAGCGAGGTTACCTGATTGAATCTGCGTGCAATCATTCCGTCAAAGCAATCGGTAAGTCCCGAAACGCCTATACAGATTACGGCAGGAATATAATTCTCTTTAAGAAAAAAGTAAACAAAAGGAACTATCAGAATTATTCTGATGTAAGTCAGAATATTCGGAATTGTAATTAGATCTTTCGGTGTAAAGCTCCACTTTTCATTATTATCCATAAAACCATCCCTTAAAAATTTTGAATAACTCTATATACCCTATACTGTCATAGAAAAGAATTTAAATACGGCTCCGTTGAATATCTCATTATTCAGCAAAGCAGGATTTGAAAATACTGTTACAATATCGAAAATATTTACCGCAATAAATACAAAAAGCAATCCTTCGGCTAAACCGAAAATCCCCCCGAGAAGCTGATTTATCTGCTTTACTACTGGAATATTGAACACCCTTGAGATAAGCTTAACAAGCTTTTTAACTATAATTAAAATAATTATGAAAAGGACAATTATGAGTATAATTGCCAGAACAGAGGTAACAACAGGAGAAACTGCACTTTCAACAATCTGACTTACTGAGGTTGAGACATTCTTCGGCAGTGACATCTGACTCTGATATTCATTCAGGCTGATTCCGAAAATTCCGATAATGAACGAGAGTATTCCGTTTATCCACTGCGGTACGGCTTCAAGGCAGTTGCTCAGTGCATAGTCAATTCCGTTTTGCTCAACCATCTGCTGAATGTTATTAATTACCGTCTGCTTAATAAAAGAGTCATAGATAAGCTGTGACAGAAAAGATGAAAGGTAATAAGCCGATATTGCCGTAACAACGAGTCCGGCAAGGTTAAGCAGGGTTTTTGCTAAACCTCGTTTTACGCCTATTGCTGTAAACAAGACTATGACTGCTATAATTATTATATCCGTTATCATAGATTACTCCAAAAAATCAATTTGCCGTATCTTTTGTTGAGCTTTTTGACAAGTCAAAAAATCTCACCTGATTTACGCTTAAAACATAGGCTGTGTTGTCAGAAGTCAGAATAAGCCTTTTTGAGCCTGTGTCTGTGTTGCAGGAGTAAAGCAGGGTACCTTCGCTGTTAAAGCCATAAGCAGTGTTGCCGTCAAGAATTGCAACAGTGCCCTTATAAAGGGAAATCGACTCTGCGCCGTAGTTGGTGTCAATTGAGCTTGTCTTATCTCCGTTATCGTTGTAAATTTCAATCATACAGCTTCTTCCATCACCGCTTTTTGAAAGTGCAAGTGCAAAAGAATTTGTATCGGGATTGAAACAGTAATTTGCAAGTGTTTTGTTGTCATATTTTATAGCAACGTAGTTTTCCTCTCCCTTTTTTATAATATAGGACGAGGACTGACCTACAAGCACTGCTCTGTTGTCGTTGAGATAATCGCAGTCAACTATTGTATCTCCGCTTATGCTGTATTGTGACACAGGCTCTTCCTTTGTAAAATCAAGCACGTAAACGCCTGTTTTTACTGCGCCGTTGTCGCTTGTAATTCCGCAGGCAACACCGCCGCTGCCGTCACTGTTGAGTGTAATTGAATTTATGTAATATTCGGAGAATGAATACTTGTAGATTCTGTTGTTATTGCTGTTGAAAACATAAAGAATTGAAAGGTAGCCGCTGCCCTCGGTAACAATGCCGTAGACTCCGTTGGAAGAGATGTCGGCGGTATAGATTGCGCCCTCGGCTTCGCCGGAGTAAAGCATACCGTCAAAATCCTGAATCTGGTAGCCTGTTGTACCTATACCGTAGGTTAAGAATCTGTTGCCCGAGGACTTCATAACAGGCTTTGAATAGCGAAGCTGAACGTTTGCAACCTCGCTTCCTGTTGAGTTAAGCGTTACAAAAGAGGTATCCGAAGCGTACGCAACGTGTCCCTGATTTACTGCAAAGTTACCCGACTTAACCTCGGTGCCTATGAGGTTTACGGGATAGCCGTTGCCTGCGTTTCCGAGTACGTCATACGTCCACCAGTTAGAGATATTGTCCCACGTGAGCTTGTCACGGTTGGCAAAGGCAAAAACAATAAGACCTGCCGCAAGCGCAATGCAAACGCCGATAAGTATTTTTTTGACCGCTTCGGGTGATATATCGGTTTTTTCCTGCTCGTAATCATCAAGCGGCATATCTTCATAGCTGATTACATCACGTTCGGAGTTTTTGCGTTCGGCGTAATGTCCTTTAAAATTTTTAAACACCCATTTTCACTCCCCTAAAAGGAAATACACAATACATTAATAATTTACTTTATTTAGATACAAGCCACACGCCTGTGCTGTGGGGCCTGCAAACTTTCTGTCTTTTTTTTCGATAATTTTCGCAATTCCGTCGGCAGGAATCTTACCCTGCTGAATACGTAACAGAGTACCCACCATTATTCTTACCATATTGTAGAGAAAGCCGTCAGCTTCAACCTTCATAGTGACAAGCTCGCCGTCACGTGTTACGGAAAAGCTCTTTACGTTTCGTGTCATATCGCCCATTTCACGGTTGTCAAGCGTACAAAACGAGGTGAAGTCGTGACTTCCGACATACGCCTGTGCCGCTTTATTGAGCATTTCTTCATCAATTTTATATCTGTAATGGAGCGCATAGCCGTCAAGGAACGGATTGCGCACCTCGCTGTTCCAGATTTTGTAAATATATTCCTTGCTCACACAACTGTAGCGTGCGTGAAAATCAAGGGGAACTTCCCTACAGTCGAGCACTGCTACCGTTTTCGGCAGCCAGCGGTTAAGCGCCGCCTTTAAGCGTTCGGGCTTAATCGGGTGGGAAGTCTTAAGGCTTATGCAGTACATATTTGCGTGAACTCCGCTGTCAGTGCGGCTGCAACCCTTAACGTCAAAGTCGCTGCCGATAATTTTTTCAAGCGAGGTCTGAAAAACCTCCTGAACGGTAAGCGCATTCTGCTGAATCTGCCAGCCGTGAAAGCTTTTGCCGTCATATGAAATTGTAAGCAGCAGATTTCTTAAATCACCGCCGGTATAAATATGTTGCATAATATCACTCCGCATATTATTGCTGCAAGCGCAATAAATGAAAAAGCGTCACGCTTTGACATATGAATTGACTTCATCTTTGTTCGTCCGCTGCCGCCACGATAACAGCGGCACTCCATAGCGGTTGCTATTTCGTAGGCACGTCTGAAAGCGGAAACGAACAGAGGAATCAAAACAGGCATCAAAGCCTTTACTCTTTTTATAATATTTCCCGAATCCATATCGGCTCCCCTTGCCTTTTGCGCCGACATAATTTTGTCGGTTTCTTCAAGCAGAGTCGGCACAAATCGAAGTGCAAGCGACATCATCATTGCGATTTCGTGGACGGGAAAGTGTATTTTGTTGAGCGGTTTCATAAGCCGCTCTATAGCGTCGGTAAGCTCTGTGGGCGAGGTTGTAAACGTAAGGCAGGAGCTTGCAAGGATAAGACAGATGATTCTTATCGTAACAAAAACAGCTCTGTTTATTCCGTTTACAGTCAGCTTGATAATTCCCCATTGCCAGATAGGCTCGCCCGTACCGTAAAATAGGTTCAGAACAGACGTGATAACTAAAATAAAAATGATTACCTTAAGGCTCTTAAAGTAAAATTTTGCAGGTACTCCGCTTGAGAAAATCATCAAAGCAGTGAACAGTATAACAAGCAAAAGTGAAAAGTAATTGAACGTGCAGAAAATTATTACAAGAAATCCTATCAGTAAAAGGATTTTCGCACGAGGGTCGAGCTTGTGAATAAGGCTTTTGCCCGGAAAATACTGACCGAAGGCTACATCTCTTACCATATTTTTCCCTCCTTCTTCAAAAGCGAGGAAACAGCGGAAAATGCCTCGTCAACGGTTAAAATTCCGTCGGGCACATCGTAGCCTTTTTCCTTTAACTCAAGCATAATTTTTGTAATCTGCGGAACACGAAGTCCGATTTTTTCAAGCTCACGTCCGTGTGAAAACACCTCTCTTGTTTTGTCAAACATAACAAGGTGAGATTCGTTCATAACAATTATTCTGTCGGCTACCCTTGCAATATCCTCCATACTGTGAGAAACAAGCAAGATGGTATTCTTACGTTTTTTGTGGTACTGCACAATCTGCGACAACAGCACATCACGTCCCATCGGGTCAAGACCTGCCGTCGGCTCGTCAAGCACAAGCACCTCGGGGTCCATTGCAATTACTCCTGCAATTGCGGCACGGCGCTTTTCACCGCCCGACAAGTCAAACGGAGATTTTTGCAGAAGCTCGGGCTTTAAATCGGTAAACTCAGCCGCTTTTCTTACAGCCATATCAATTTCCTGCTCCGTTTTGCCCATATTTGTCGGACCGAAAGCAATATCCTTATAAACTGTTTCTTCAAAAAGCTGATATTCGGGATACTGAAAGACCATTCCGACCTTGAATCGAACCTTGCGTATTTCCTTGGAGTTCTGCCAGATGTCCTCGCCGTCAAGAAGAACCTGTCCCTCTGTCGGCTGAATAAGACCGTTGAGCATCTGAACGAGCGTTGACTTGCCCGAGCCTGTGTGACCGATTATGCCGATAAATTCGCCCTTTTCAATTGAAAGACTTACGTTATCGACTGCACGCTTTTCAAACGGAGTTTTCTGTCCGTATACAAAGCTTAAATTTTTCAGCTCAAGTACGCTGCTCATTTCAGCACCTCCTCAAGCATTTTTACACACGCCTCGGTATCAAGCGGCATTTTATCTATTTTTACTCCGCAGCCACGCAGCTTGTTTGCAAGCTCGGTTGACTGCGGAACGTCAAGTCTGTGTTTTTTTAATAGCTCCACTTGGGAGAAAACCTTGTCGGGAGTTCCCTGCGTGAGAATTTTTCCGCTGTCCATTACTACAACTCTGTCGGCAAGCACAGCCTCGTCCATATAGTGAGTTATAAGTACAACGGTTATGTTTTTTTCTTTGTTAAGATTAAGAAGTGTTGAAAGAACCTCGTCACGTCCGTTCGGGTCGAGCATTGCCGTAGGCTCGTCAAGCACGATACATTCAGGGAGCATTGCAAGGATTCCTGCAATTGCAACTCTCTGCTTCTGACCGCCCGAAAGCTTGAAAGGTGCGTGTTCTCTGTATTCATACATACCTACTGCTTTAAGAGCGTAGTCAACACGCTCTCTGATTTCCTGCGGAGGTATTCCGAGGTTTTCGGGGCCGAAAGCAACGTCCTCCTCAACAATGCTTGCAACAAGCTGATTGTCGGGATTCTGAAGCACAAGACCTACCTTTTTTCTTATATCATAGGTTTTTTCTTCGTCGGAGGTGTCGTCGCCGTCAATCAGAACTCTGCCGCTGTCGGGCAAAAGCATTGCGTTGAGATGCTTTGCTATTGTGGATTTTCCACAGCCGTTGTGACCGAGCAAAGCGACAAACTCTCCCTTTTTTATATCGAGCGAAACGCCGTCAACAGCGTTTTTTTCACACTTAACATTTTCGTCATCAGTATAAGAAAAAACAACATTCTCAAGCGAGATAAAATTCATTAACTACTTCTCCCAGATTGCAGTCGAACCGCACGGCAGAATAAGCCCCGTGTCGGTGACATAAAGACCGATTTCATTGCTTGACACACTGCCGCCAAAGTCTTTTTTGAGCAGTATGCCGAGCAGGTATTCCATTACAGCGGGCGAAAGTCCCGTTGTGTATGAGTTGAGAATAAAGAAAACAGGGTTGTCGGACAAGACCTGTTTGCAGAGAAAAACAAGTGAAAAGAGCTGTTCTTCAAGCTTCCAGACTTCTCCGCCGGGACCTCTGCCGTATGAAGGCGGATCCATTATTATGCCGTCATATTTGTTGCCGCGTCTGATTTCACGCTGAACAAACTTTACGCAGTCGTCAACAAGCCACCTTACCGGTTTGTCAGCAAGTCCGCTTGACTGTGCATTTTCCTTTGCCCACTGCACCATACCCTTTGATGCGTCAACGTGGCACACGCTTGCGCCTGCGCTTAAACACGCAAGCGTTGCGCATCCCGTATAGCCGAAAAGGTTGAGCACCTTGAGCGGTCTGTTTTCATTTCTTATTTTTTCGGCGGCAAAATCCCAGTTTACCGCCTGTTCGGGAAACACTCCCGTATGCTTGAAGCCCATAGGCTTTATATTGAAAACAAGCTTATCGTAATTAATTGTCCAGCGGTCGGGAACTTTTTTATACTGTTCCCAGTAACCGCCGCCCTTGTTACTGCGGTGATACCTTGCATGAGCCGAGTGCCAGAGGGGATTTTCTTTTTTCGTTGACCATATAATCTGCGGGTCGGGACGAATGAGAATTATATCTCCCCAGCGTTCAAGGCGTTCTCCGTCGGAGGTATCAATAAGCTCGTAATCTTTCCAGTTTTCCGATAATCGCATTATGATAATCTTTCCCTTACAACCTGTGCAGACTCCTCTGCAAGGCTCTGAATTTCCTCAAGGTTTTCACCCTCGAGCATTACTCTTACAAGCGGCTCTGTTCCCGAAACACGGACTAAAATTCTTCCTCTGTCGCCGAGAATATCGGTAACACGCTTGATTTCCGCTTTTACCTCTTTATCTGTGTAGAAAGCAAGCTTGCCCTCTGCGCTGACCTTAACATTGATAAGCACCTGCGGCATACGCTCCATAACCTTTGCAAGTGTGCTTAATTTTTCGCCTGTGCGTTTCATTATGCTTAAAATCATTGCGCCCGAAAGCTCGCCGTCGCCTGTTGTTGCGTAGTCAAGGAAAATAATATGTCCGCTCTGCTCGCCGCCGATGTTGTAACCCTCACGAAGCATTGCTTCAAGAACATAGCGGTCACCGACCTTTGTTGAAACAAAAGTCATACCGTTTGCTTCACAGAACTTGTTGAAGCCCATATTTGTCATAACAGTGCCAACAACGGCGTTTTTCTTAAGAACGCCCCTGTCCTTCATATCCTTTGCACAGATTGCAATAAGATAGTCGCCGTCAACGAGGTTGCCGTTTTCATCAACTGCAAGGCATCTGTCAGCATCGCCGTCAAAGGCAAGACCGCAACAGAGCTTGTGCTCACGAACGTAGTTCTGAAGTCTGTTTATATGAGTAGAACCGCAGTCCTTGTTGATGTTGATTCCGTCGGGATTGTCAAATAGCATATGCACCTTTGCACCGAGCTTTGTAAAGAGCTTTTCTGCTGTGCGTGATGACGAGCCGTTGGAGCAGTCAAGCGCAATTTCCATACCATCAAGGTCACAGCCGATTGACTTTGCAACGTGGTCAACGTAATCTTCAACGGCAGTTTCCATTCTTGTAACCATGCCGATGTTTTCGTCCTTTGCAAGAGCGTAAGGAACTACGTTATCAAGCACGATTTCTTCAATTCTGTTTTCAAGGTCGTCGGGCAGCTTACAGCCGTCAGAGCTGAAAATCTTGATTCCGTTAAATTCAAAGGGATTGTGTGAGGCTGAAATCATAATGCCTGCGTCAGCGTTGTACTTGCCGACAAGATATGCAACAGCAGGGGTCGGCACTACACCTAAAAGCTCAACATTTGCGCCTACGGAGCAAAGTCCTGCAATAAGCGCACCCTCGAGCATATCGCCCGAAAGACGTGTATCCTTACCGATTAGAATTGTCGGGTGCTCAACCTCGTCGCTGATAAGCACCATTGCGGCGGCTCTGCCGATATTCATTGCAAGCTCTGCCGTAAGCTCGGAGTTTGCAACGCCTCTTGCACCGTCTGTTCCGAATAGTCTTCCCATAATTGTTTTCCTCCGTTATTTCAAATATATAATATTTCTGATTAATTTTTATCAAACAAGCTCGGCTGTGTGGGCATTGCATTTACAGTGCCCTTCGGGAAATCGTAGCCGAGATGTCTGCACGCTTCGGCGGTTATGCATCTTCCCCTCGGCGTTCTGCTTAAAAATCCGATTTGCAACAGGTACGGCTCGTAAACGTCCTCTATTGTGACTGCCTCCTCGCCGATTGCCGCTGCAAGAGTTTCAAGTCCTACGGGGCCGCCGTTGTAAAACCTGATTATCGCCTCCAGCATTCTTCTGTCATTCTGATCAAGACCGAGCTCGTCAATTTCGAGCCTGTCAAGCGCAGTTCTTGCCGACTCGACGTTGATTATTCCGTCGGACATTACCTGTGCAAAGTCACGCACACGCTTTAAAAGTCTGTTTGCGATTCTCGGTGTTCCTCTTGAACGTGAGGCTATTTCAAGCGCACCGTCGTGCTCTATTTTTATTCCGAGTATTCCTGCACTTCTCGTTACAATTTGCGCAAGCTCCTCGGGGGTGTAGAGTTCAAGTCTTAACACAACGCCAAAACGGTCACGCAGAGGTGCTGTAAGCTGACCTGCCCTTGTTGTTGCTCCGACAAGCGTAAACTTCGGCAACGGAAGATGGTATGACGCCGCCATTTGTCCCTTGCCTGTTATGATGTCAATTGCAAAGTCCTCCATTGACGGATAGAGAATTTCCTCTACCGCTCTGCTTAAACGGTGGATTTCGTCTATAAAAAGCACGTCGCCCTCGTTGAGATTCGTAAGCAAAGCCGCTAAATCACCTGGTTTTTCAATTGCAGGGCCTGAAGTTATTCTTACCGACACGCCAAGCTCGTTTGCGATTATTCCCGCAAGCGTTGTTTTACCGAGTCCCGGAGGGCCGTAGAGCAGAACGTGGTCGAGCGTTTCTCCCCTGATTTTTGCCGCCTCAATGAACACCCTCAGGTTTTCCTTTGCCTTATCCTGTCCTATGTATTCATCAAGCGTTTTCGGTCTTAACGGGTTTTCACCGTCGGCTGAATCCTCAGGTATTTCGGAAGTATCAAGTATTCTGTTTTCAAAGTCAAATTCTTCTGAAAATTCCATTTTGCTCATCTTAGTTTCTTCCCATCTGCTTTAATGTCAGGGCAATAAGCTGTTCAACAGGCAGTGAGCTGTCAAGCGTTGCAAGTACGGGTGAAACGTCTGACGGTGAGTAGCCGAGCACTCCCAGAGCTTCAATTGCTTTCGGAATATTTCCCGTAACAGCATTTGCTGCACCCGAGGTTACGGCTGATATTGAGCTGTCGGATGACGCCGCCTTGGCAAGCTTATCCTTTAATTCAAGCACAATTCGCTGTGCAATTTTCTTTCCGATTCCCTGCGCCCTTGTGATTGTTTTAATGTCGTCGGTTGCAATAGCCATTGCAACCTGTTCGGGGCTTAACTCTGAAAGAACAGACAGTCCTGCCTTTGGTCCTACTCCGCTTACGCTGATAAGCGTTTTGAAGGTATCAAGCTCGGTTTTGGTGGCAAAGCCGAAAAGCTCGACTGCGTCCTCCCTGACATTAAGGTATGTATAAAGCGTTACCTCTGTGTTTAATTTGAGGGTTTTTAACGTATTGATTGTTGTCTGACAGTTGTATCCCACGCCGCCGCACTCTACAACTGCGCTCGACGACGTTGTGTGAATCAACTTTCCTCTAACGGAATAAAGCATTTTATAATCCTTTCCTGAACATTGCCTGCCGTAAATCCGAGCCAGCCGCCTGTGCGTGACAGATTGCAATTGCAAGTGCGTCGGCTGTATCGTCGGGCTTCGGCACTTCGTCAAGCTTTAAAAGTCTGCGTGTCATTTCCATAACCTGTGGTTTTTTCGCCTTGCCGTATCCTGTTACGGCTGTTTTAACCTGCAGCGGAGTGTACTCGAAAATCGGTATTTTCAGCTTTTGTGCCGCAAGGAGAGTTACTCCCCTCGCCTGTGCAACCTTGATTGCAGTTTTCTGGTTTGTCTGAAAATACAGTCTTTCGATTGCAAGTGCGTCGGGACGGCAACGGTTGAGTATTGCGTACAGCTCGTCATAAATATATTCAAGCCTTTGGTTAAAGTCGGTATGAGCCTGCGTTTCAACAGAACCGTAGCCGAGAGCCTTATATGTATTTGACTTAAAGCTGATTGCTCCCCAGCCGACTATCGCATAGCCGGGGTCAATTCCGAATACTACCAAAATTCTACCTCCGCAATTCTCAAAAGGGTAAACTAACGCAATTTTAGTTATTATATCACAAATAAGGGAAATAAGCAATATTTATAATAAACTGCGAATAAATTTCTGTTTGGCATAAACTCTTGACACAAGAGGAAAATAATTGTATTATTTTTATTGTATATATTCTATCGGAAATGAGGTTACTTTTATGGAAAATACAAAAAAGACTATGGACAAAATCGTTGCCCTTTGCAAAGGCAGAGGTTTTGTATATCCGGGCTCTGAAATCTACGGCGGTCTTGCAAACACTTGGGATTACGGTCCGCTCGGTATGGCTCTTAAAAACAACATCAAGAACGCCTGGCTTAAAAAGTTCGTTCAGGAAAACAAATACAACGTAGGTCTTGACTCTGCTATTCTTATGAATCCGCAGACCTGGGTTGCGTCAGGCCACCTCGGCGGATTTTCCGACCCTCTTATGGACTGTAAGGAATGTAAAACACGTCACCGTGCCGACAACCTTATTGAGGATTTTGACGACACAAACGTTGCAGGCTGGACTAATCAGCAGATGATGGACTACATCAAGGAAAAGGCTATTCCCTGCCCCAACTGCGGCAAGCATAATTTTACAGACATTCGTCAGTTCAATCTTATGTTCAAGACATTCCAGGGTGTTACCGAGGACAGCAAAAATGAAATTTATCTTCGTCCTGAAACTGCACAGGGCATTTTTGTAAACTTCTCTAACATTCAGAGAACAAGCCGCAAGAAAATTCCGTTCGGCGTTGCGCAGGTCGGCAAGAGCTTCCGTAACGAAATTACTCCCGGTAACTTCATTTTCCGTGTGCGTGAATTTGAGCAGATGGAGCTTGAATTCTTCTGCAAACCCGGCACTGACCTTGAATGGTTTGAGTACTGGAGAGGCTTCTGCCGTGACTTCCTCTATTCGCTCAACATCAAGGAAGAAAATCTCCGTCTGCGTGACCACTCCCCCGAGGAGCTTTGCTTCTATTCAAAGGCTACTACAGACTTTGAATATCTCTTCCCGTTCGGCTGGGGCGAGCTCTGGGGCGTTGCCGACAGAACAGACTACGACCTTACACAGCACAGCAATACAAGCGGCAAGGCACTTGAATACTTTGACCAGACAACTAACGAGAAGTACATTCCTTATGTTATTGAACCTTCGCTCGGTGTTGAACGTCTTTTCCTCGCTCTCGTTGTTGAGGCTTATGACGAAGAAGTTATTGACGAAAAGGACACAAGAGTTGTTATGCATTTCCACCCTGCACTTGCTCCGTTTAAAGCCGCTGTTCTTCCGTTGTCTAAAAAGCTCAACGAAAAAGCAGAGGAAGTTTATGAAATGCTTACCAAGGACTTTATGGTTGACTACGACGATGCAGGCTCAATCGGCAAGCGTTACAGACGTCAGGACGAAATCGGAACACCGTTCTGCATTACTTACGACTTTGACTCAATTGAGGACGGCTGTGTGACTGTTCGTGACCGTGACACAATGCAGCAGGAAAGAGTTGCTATTGATAAGTTAAGCGAGTACATTGCCGAGAAGATTAAATTCTGATTAATCAAAGTAATAGAAGTTTTAAAGCTCCCGTTTTCCGATTCGGGAGCTTTGTTTTATTTCTGTTTTCCGAGAAATAGCAGTAGAAATTATGAAAGATTTATGTAAAAATTAGATAAATTTGTTGTTATATTCCGGTGTTTATGCTATAATTATGTCGAAATTGTTTTTATTCATTATAAAACAATATTCTATAATTCTGTTACGGAGGAAACGATTATGCTTAAAATTGAGCATTTAACAAAAATCTACGGCGAGAAAAAGGCTGTTGATGATTTATCTCTGCACATTAAGCCCGGAGAAATCTACGGCTTTATCGGTCACAACGGAGCAGGCAAGACAACGACAATTAAATCCTGCTGCGGAATTCTTGAATTTGACAGCGGTGAAATTCATATTGACGGTGTATCAATAAAGGACAACCCGATTGAATGCAAATCAAAGCTTGCCTACATTCCCGACAACCCTGATTTGTATGATTATATGAGCGGAATTAAATTTCTTAATTTTATTTGTGATATTTTCGGAATCGCCTCTGATGTCCGTATGGAGCGCATTCATAAATACGCTGATTTGTTCGGACTTACCAATGACCTTGCACAGCCCGTCAGCTCCTATTCACACGGTATGAAGCAGAAGCTTGCGGTAATTTCTGCGCTCGTTCACGAACCAAAGCTTATTATTATGGACGAGCCTTTTGTCGGTCTTGACCCTGTTGCCGCACACAACCTTAAACAGACAATGAGAGAGTTCTGTGACAACGGAGGAGCAATATTCTTCTCCACTCACGTGCTTGAAGTTGCCGAAAAGCTTTGTGACAAGGTTGCAATCATCAAGGGCGGCAAGCTGCTTGTTTCGGGAACTATGGAAGAGGTTAAGGGCAATACTTCGCTTGAAGATGTATTCCTTGAGCTTGAGGAAAATTCGGAGGATAAAAATGATTAAGGCGTTATTTAAAAAGCAGTTAACCGAAATGTTCTCCTTTTTATGGCACGATAAAAAGAAGAACGCTTCTTTCAAAGGCGGAAAATTGGCAGGAATGATTATCACATATATAATTTTGTTCGGCATTATTGCCGCAGTATTTGCAGCTCTTTCATTGGGTATGTGCATAGCTTTCACATCTGCCGGTCTTGATTGGCTGTACTTTGCTGTAACAAGTCTTATCGGCGTTTTGCTTGGAACCTTCGGCTGCGCTTTCAATGCAAACTCAAGTCTTTATCAGGCAAAGGACAACGATATGCTTCTTTCAATGCCTATTAAACCGAGTACACTTCTGTTTGTAAGACTTCTCGGCGTTTATGCAATGGGACTTATTTACGAGATGCTTGTTATGCTTCCTGCGCTGGTGATTTACTTTATATTCGGCAAGGCAAGCGTTACAGGAGTTATCTTCTCAATACTCACAACTTTAATCGTTTCAATTTTTGTACTGGCTTTATCTGCCATTGTAGGTTGGATTGTTGCCTTCATCAGCAAAAAGACTAAAAACAAAAGCTTTATTGCCGTTGCTGTTTCACTTGTATTTTTCGGTGCGTATTATTACTTCTTCTCACAGGCTTCAAGCCTGATGGGAGGCTTTATTGAACAAGCTGCCGCTGCCGGAAAGGAGCTTCATAACACTCTTTATCCGCTTTATATTATCGGCAGTGCGTTTACAGGAAATATTCTTTCATTCTTAATTGTTCTTGCTGTAATTGCCGTACTTTTCGGAATTATATATTTTGTACTTTCAAAAAGCTATATTAAAATTGTAACAACAAACAAGGGTGAGAAAAAGAAAAAATATACTGCTCAGGCTATTAAAGCCGGCAATGCTGGCAGTGCGCTTTTCCGCAGAGAGCTTAATCGCTTCACGAAAAGCTCAACCTATATGCTTAACTGCGGTATGGGAATCGTTTTGATGATAGCCGCCGCTGTTGCGCTGTTCTTCAATACTGATTTTATAACGCAAATTACAACTGTTTTTGCACAGGCAGAAGGTATTGTTGCGCTTATAGCCTGCGGTATGCTGTGTCTGATTTCGTCAATGAATGACATTACGGCTCCATCTGTATCTCTTGAGGGTAAAAACATATGGATTGTGCAGTCGCTTCCCGTAACCGCCTGGCAGGTTTTACGTGCAAAACTGAATCTGCACATTGTCCTGACAATTCCTCCGCTTGCAATTTTAATTGCCGCTGTTGAAATTCTAATCACTCCCTCACTGATCTACGCAATTCTGATTCCGGTCTTTTGCTTTTTATTCGTTATTCTTTCGGCGGAGCTCGGTCTGGTGATAAATCTGAAATCACCCAATCTTGACTGGACAAGTGAGATTGTGCCGATAAAACAGAGTACAGGAGTTTTGTTTGCACTGTTCGGCGGATGGGCTATTGTGTTACTGCTCGGAGCTTTGTATTTCTTGGTAATGACATTTATACCGCCTTTGGTATATCTGATTATTATTACCGTGTTGCTCGCCGCCGCTTGCCTACTGACTATGATGTGGCTGAAAAATAAAGGAGCTAAAATTTTTGCTTCGCTGTAAAATTAAAGTATTTTCTGATAAATAACAATGGGCTGTCAATCCGGCAGCCCATTTGTTTTACATTAAGCTGTTTTAGGAAGCTTTTTATAAATTACTTTTGTACACAAGGCAACTATCAGCGATGCTGCCCCTGCAAATAATACGACTGTATATTCAAATCCGCCGCTTAATTCAAAGAGGATTCCGTAAAGCGCACTTCCGACAGGCTGGGCACACATACAAACTGTCAGAATCACCGAATATACCTTTCCGATTAAATTCTGCGGAGTTTCCGTCTGAACAAACGACATCATCTGAATTGTAAAGATTGTTGAAAACACCATAATAATCATACAGCAGAGAGTTATGACAATGTAGCTTAATTCCGCAAAAGAAAATATCATAAGCGAAATTCCCATAGGAAACACCGTCAGCGCACAAACAGCAAGCAGATTTCCCGACTTCTGAATATTAAGCCTTTTGCCAAAAACTCCTGCGCAAACTCCGCCTGCCAGTCCGCCTACGGCAAGTGCACCCTGTGCAAAGCCGCAGAGCTGATTTGCACATACAGAATCAAAGTCAAGCACCTCGGTCACGAGATAAGGCAGACCGACAATAATCATTGACGACATAAAAAGATTAATTGCACAAACTATGAGCAAGCCTTTTCCGATTATCGGTTTTTCTTTGTAAATAAAGCGTATGCTTTCGGCAAAATCTTTCTTTGCTATATTCAGAATACTGCCGTCTGACGTCTGCTTTTGAAACGGAATCTTAATGAAAATTTCCATAACTGCTGAAATTACAAAGCAGACAATGCACACAAGGAGTACTGGTTTTAAGCCGTAAACGCTGTAGAGTATTCCGCCGAGAACAGGACCTAAAAGGTTTGCTAACGAGCTTACAGCGTTGATAACGGAATTTGCCGCCATATAGTTTTCTTCACTCACAAGTGCAGGAATACTCGCCTGAACAGAAGGCTGATATGCCCCTGCAATTCCGTATAAAAGCATAAGCGCAATCGTGAGCAGAACAACAATGTTTACGGTTTCCATAAGCAAAGAAAATGCTATGACAATCGCCGCAGTAAAGAAGTCGAGCACGACCATAATATTTCGCTTGTTAACCCTGTCTGCAATAATTCCGCCAATCGGTGAGAGCAGAATTGTGGGGATAAATGCGCAGGCTGTTACAGTTCCGTAGAGTGCAGACGAACCTGTTATATTGAGCAAATAAAGCGGAAGTGAAAATCTTATTGCGGCGTTGCCGAAAAGTGAAATTATCTGTCCGATGATAACAAGCCTGAAATCCTTTGAAAAACGTCTTTGTTTCATATTAATCCCTCGTTTCTTTTTTCTCGCAGAGAATATTACCAATATGCTTTCTCTCAAAAAACATTTCTTTATTTAACATAACAACTATTACCGCCGCAATAGTAACAACAATTGTTTCTACGCATTTTGTCTGGGGAGTCATAGCGATTTTCTCCTGCATTGTGTTTACAAAAAGGTGAAAAATTATGCACGCAAGCATACTGCGGTTGTTTTTGACATACACCCACGTTGTCAGAAAGCCCATCGGTACAACGCTAATCAGAAAATTGAGCATATATCCTATGCCTAATTCTCTTAATCCATAGTGATATGTTCCCTCAATCCAGAACAGCGGCAAGTGCCACAGTGCCCATATACAGCCGAAAATTATCGACTCGGTAAACCAAGTAAAATACGACGCTACAGAGTCCTCGCCGTAGCCTCTCCAACCAAGCTCCTCTATCACCGAGGCAAGTAAAATTGTAAGCAGAGCCGATGTTCCGCCGATTGAAAATGAAAAGTCCTCTGTAAAAGCAAACTGCTCCGTTGACTGACCAAAAAGCAATGACAGCAAAATTGAGCAGACAACTATAAGCGCAAAGCTCAGAACTGCAATCAGAATATTGAGCGGCTTTATTCTGTAAAATCCGACAAGCTTGCGTTTCAAGTCGTTTTTCATTGCTTTGCTTTTAGATGTTGCAACAGTTACTATTGCTGTTACGGCAGGAGTGAAAAGTCCGAAAAGCATAAGTATCATTGAAATGCCGTTCTCATCACCAAGACTGCTTAATACTGCCGCTGAAATCCATAACAGCCACGTAACCGCAAAGCAAATAATATAAAATCTAATCGGTTTATACTTGTATCCGTTCATCAAACGAACCTCCTTTTTTGATACCTCGATTATAGAAAAAACAACTTTGCTACACAAGCAATTCGGGTTTACAAGACGGATATTTTTCGCTACTTTGCGTTGCATTTGCGGTTGCTATCGGAATTTTGAGCTAAATAAAAAGAAACCGACTCAAAAACAAGTCGGTTTCCTTATTAAAAATTATTCTGTTGCACGAGTTATTATCTAATTTTTTCAGTGTAGTCGAGGGCTATCCAGCCTGCACCGCTTTTAAGCTTGCCCCACTTTTTTGCGCCCTTGCCTGTTTTTTCAGCAACGATTGTATATGCTCCGCCCTGTGCGATTGCACCTACGATTGCGTAGTCTGTTCCTGCACCCTTTCGAATGTTTACGCCGTCAGAGGGTGTAATTCTTACGATATAGCTTTTAAAGGCTGATGACGTGCCTGAACTGCCTGTTGATGAATTGCCCGAGCCTGCTGAGGCTGATTTATACTTCACACCGAAGTAGGAGCAAAGTCCCTTGCAGATTGCTTCGCCGATATTTGTAATATTATTACGAATCCAGTCCGAGCCTGTCTTTGTATCGTGAAACTCACACTCAACGTAAACGGTGAGCGCTTTCGGCACGTTGATTTCATAAAGTCCTGTCTGATAGGTTATGCTGTCGGCTGTGCCGGGTGAGATTTTACCAAGCTCTTTTAAAACTGCCTGACAAGCCTTTCTACCGTTTGAATTAAGGCAGAAAATTCTCGTTCCGCCTGTCACCTGTCCATTGTACGCATTTGTGTGAATCGGCATATGAACGTCAGCGTTAAAGCTGTCGGATTCATTACAGCGATTCTGCATACTGTCGCCGGAACTGCCTACCTTTACTTCAAAGCCACATCTTTTAAGTGCAGTTGCCGTTGCCTTTGCAATTTTATCGCACTGTGCCATTTCATTTGTGCTGCCTGTTGCGTAGTAGTTTGCAAACTGATTTGACGGGCTTAAATATATTCTTTTAGCCACTTTTATCTTCCCCTTTTTCAATATTCATTACTGCCGCCGCTCCTGCCGAAAGCGCAGAGATTGCAAGACCGATTAAGGCGTTTTTAACCACGTCACCATCGGCAAAATTTATTCCGCTGAAATACAGCGTCACATTAGTGATTACATAGCCGATTGCAGTCTGCAAAAATGTGCGCAGGGCACGCATAAGGCATTCTTTTGTAAAACATAAATTTAATTTTTTCATAATCTGATGTCCTTTCAATGTGCAATACCGCACACTACTATCATACGGTATTGCTCTGATTTTGTTCGTTTTCAAGGTCTGAAATGCGGTGGTCGGCTGTTTTCAGCTTGTTTTCAATCACCGCTTCGTGCTGTTCAATAAGATATACACGCTCAATCAGGTTATTATGCTTGTCAACCTTTTTTTCGAGCTGTTCTATCCTGTAATTCGACAGTCTTGACGTTGCAAATATTCCTGCAAGTGTTCCGATTAGTGTACCCGCAAATGAAAGCAACGCCAGAATAATCTGTTCGTTCAATTTATCACCTCCACTTACATGGCAAAAAAAGAAAAAGTTGCATATTTTTATGCAACTTTTTGAAAAAATTTTTAAAATTTTATAGTTATCCCTATATATCTACAATTTAATAGGTGTAGTTTATTTGCCACTGCGGACACGGCACGCCGTGTCCCTACGACTGTAAATTAAACGCTACAATAAAAATCTATCCTTTATTTATTCAGCAAAGGTTTTAAATACTGTCCTGTAAAGGATTGTTCGTTTTCTGCAACCTTTTCGGGAGTTCCGAGTGCTACGATTTCTCCGCCGTTATCTCCTCCCTCTGGTCCGAGGTCGATTATATAATCGGCGGTCTTTATCAAATCGAGGTTATGCTCAATGACTACAACAGTATTTCCGCCCTCGACAAGCATCTGCAAAACATCAACAAGCCTGTGAACATCGGCAATATGAAGTCCCGTTGTCGGCTCGTCGAGAATATAAATCGTCTTGCCAGTACTGCGTTTTGAAAGCTCTGTTGCAAGCTTGACTCTCTGTGCTTCACCGCCCGAAAGCGTTGTTGCAGGCTGTCCGAGCTTCACGTAGCCGAGTCCGACATCGAACAGGGTTTTCAGCTTTCTGTAGATTTTCGGAATGTTAGCAAAAAACTCCATTGCCTCCTCAACAGACATATCAAGCACATCGCTGATTGACTTACCCTTGTACTTGACCTCGAGCGTTTCACGGTTGTAGCGTTTGCCCTTGCAGACCTCGCAGGGAACGTAAACGTCGGAGAGGAAGTGCATTTCAATCTTGATTATTCCGTCGCCCTGGCAAGCCTCGCACCTGCCGCCCTTTACGTTAAAGGAAAAACGGCTCTGATTAAAGCCGCGCATTTTGGCATCCTGCGTTGAGGCAAACAATGCTCTTATATCGGTAAACAAGCCCGTATATGTTGCAGGGTTTGAACGTGGTGTTCTGCCTATCGGACTCTGGTCGATTGCGATTACCTTGTCGAGATTTTCAAGTCCCTTGATTTTCTTATGCTTGCCCGAAATAGTCTTTGCGCCGTTTAATTCACGAGCAAGGGTTTTGTAGAGAATTTCGTTAATCAGGGAGCTTTTTCCCGAACCCGACACGCCTGTTACGCAGACAAGCTCACCGAGAGGAATTTTAACGTTGATGTTTTTAAGGTTATTCTGCGTTGCGCCCTTGATTTCAAGGAATTTTCCATTACCCTTTCTGCGATTTTCGGGAACGGGTACACAGCGTTTTCCGCTTAAATACTGACCTGTGATTGAATTTTCACAGGCTTTGATTTTATCAACATCACCTGCGCAGACAATCTCACCGCCGTGTATTCCTGCACCGGGACCTACGTCAACAATGCAGTCGGCGGCATACATTGTGTCCTCGTCGTGCTCAACGACAATGACTGTATTGCCGAGGTCACGCAGATGCTTGAGCGTATTCAACAGCTTTTCATTGTCACGCTGGTGAAGTCCGATACTCGGCTCGTCGAGGATATAGAGAACGCCCATAAGCGAGCTTCCTATCTGCGTTGCAAGCCTTATTCGCTGACTCTCGCCGCCCGACAGTGTGCCCGAGCTTCTTGAAAGAGTAAGGTAGCCAAGACCTACGCTTTTGAGGAAGTTGAGCCTTTCGATAATCTCCTTGATTATTTCCTTGGCAATAATCTGTTCTTTTTCGGTAAGCTCAAGCTTTCTGACAAAGTCGAGTGCGTCAATTACCGACATTTTGCAGAACTCGGAAATATTGATTCCGCCGACCGTAACGGCAAGGCTCTCCTTTGAAAGGCGTTCACCGTGGCACTCATCACACGGAATTTCCGTCATATACGAGCTGATTTCGTCCTTTATCCAGTTACTGCCTGTTTCTCGGTAACGGCGTTCAAGGTTGTTGATTATGCCCTCAAAGCTCTGCTCATAGCTTCCGCTTCCGTAAACGGTTTTGCGGTTCATTATAAGTTTTTCGTCACCTGTGCCGTAGAGGATTTTATCTACAACATCTCTTGGAATGTTCTTAAGCGGCTCGGACAGCGAAAAGTTGTATTTCTCAGCAAGCGCCTCAAAATACATAGTCGCAATCGAGCTTCCCTCCATTGCCCAGCCGCTTCCCTTTATGCCGCCGTCCTTTATGCTTTTATTCCAGTCGGGAATTATTTTATTTTCGTCAATCTTCAGGAACACACCGAGTCCGGTACATTTCGGACACGCACCGAACGGATTGTTGAAAGAGAACATACGAGGTGATAAATCGTCAATGCTTACGCCGTGCTCGGGACAGGCGTACTTCTGAGAAAAGGTAACGTCCTCGCCGCCCGAAAAGTTGACAACAACAAGTCCTCCTGCAAGCTTTGACGCAGTTTCAATACTGTCGGCAAGACGTGACATTATCTCGGGTTTGATTACAAGACGATCAACGACAACCTCGATGTTGTGCTTTTTATTTTTCTCTAAAGGAATTTTCTCCGATAAATCGTAGATTACTCCGTCGGCACGCACACGCACAAAACCGGACTTTCTTGCGCTGTCGAGCACCTTTGCGTGTTCGCCCTTTCTGCCACGCACAACAGGCGCCATAATCTGAATTTTCGTGCCCTCGTCATATGACATTATTTTATCTACAATCTGGTCAACCGTCTGCTGACGGATTTCCCTGCCGCAGACTGTACAATGCGGTATGCCGATTCGTGCGTACAAAAGACGAAGATAATCGTAGATTTCTGTTACCGTTCCGACAGTTGAACGTGGATTTTTGGACGTGGTTTTCTGGTCAATTGAAATTGCAGGCGACAAACCCTCTATGCTTTCAACATTAGGCTTGTCCATCTGACCGAGAAACATTCGTGCGTATGATGAAAGGCTTTCAACATAGCGGCGCTGTCCCTCTGCATAAATCGTGTCAAACGCAAGTGAGCTTTTGCCCGAACCTGAAAGACCTGTGATTACAACAAGCTGATTTCTCGGGATTTCAACGTCAATATTTTTAAGGTTATGTTCCTTTGCCCCTCTGACAATTATTTTATCCTGTGCCATTTTTCAACCCCATTTTGGGCAATTTTATCCGCCCTACATTCTGCAATAGCCTCCCGAAGGAGGCTATCAGATTAATTATTCTTCTGTGGAATTATCATTCTCGGCTTCGGAGTTTGCGTTATCGGAAACGGTTTCTTCCGAGTCACCACTCTCTTCAACCTCAATCGGCTCAACATATGTGCCGTTCATTACAGCCTCAAAGTCCTCACTGCCCATCTTTTCGTGCTTAATCAGATAAGCGGCAATTTCATGCAGCTTGTCGATGTTCTCTCTGAGAATCTTTTCTGCCCTGTCATAAGCGTCATTTACAATCTGTAAAACAAGCTCGTCAATCTTCGCAGCCGTAGCCTCGGAGTAATCCTGAGTACGTCCCATATCTCTGCCGAGGAATACTGCGCTGTTGTCAGTACCGTAGCAGATACAGCCGAGCTCCTTGGTCATACCGTACTTTGTAACCATTGAACGTGCCGTCTTTGTAGCCTTTTCAATGTCGTTTGATGCGCCTGTTGAAATATCATCAAGAATAAGCGCTTCTGCAACACGTCCGCCGAGACAAACAACAATGTCCTCAATCATTTCATTGCGTGAATTGTAGGACTTATCCTCACTCGGGAGCGGCATTGTGTAACCGCCTGCCATACCTCTGGGGATAATTGAAATCTCGTGAACGGGATCCTGTGTTTCAAGCTTGTCAAAGAGAATTGCGTGGCCTGCCTCGTGGTATGCGGTCAGCTTCTTTTCCTTGTCGCTCATTACCTTTGACTTCTTCTCTGCGCCGACTACAACCTTGACTGTAGCTTCCTCAATTTCCTGCATTGTAATTGCCTTTTTGTTCTTTCTTGCGGCAAGAAGTGCAGCTTCGTTAAGGAGGTTTTCAAGGTCTGCGCCCGTAAAGCCTGCGGTTGTCTTTGCAATAGTCTTGAGCTTTACATCTGGAGCAAGCGGCTTTTTACGTGCGTGAACCTTAAGAATAGCCTCACGTCCGTTTACGTCGGGATAGCTTACGATTACCTGACGGTCAAATCTGCCCGGTCGCATAAGAGCAGGGTCGAGAACGTCGGGACGGTTAGTTGCGGCGATAAGGATTACACCCTCGTTTGCACCGAAGCCGTCCATTTCTACTAGCAGCTGGTTAAGAGTCTGCTCACGCTCGTCGTTGCCGCCGCCGAGGCCTGCGCCTCTCTGACGACCAACTGCGTCGATTTCGTCTATGAAAATAATACAAGGTGAGTTTTTCTTTGCCTGATCGAAGAGGTCACGTACTCTGGACGCACCTACGCCGACGAACATTTCAACAAAGTCGGAACCCGAAATTGAGAAGAACGGAACGCCTGCTTCGCCTGCGACTGCTCTTGCAAGCAAGGTTTTACCTGTTCCGGGAGGTCCTACGAGCAATACGCCCTTCGGAATTCTTGCGCCGAGCTTGTTGTACTTGTCGGGTGCCTTGAGGAATTCAACAACCTCTGCAAGCTCTTCCTTTTCCTCATCTGCGCCTGCAACGTCGTCAAAGGTCGTTTTGCGCTTTTCGTCGTTGGTGTTCTTTATTTTAGCCTTGCCGAAGTTCATTTCCTTGCCGCCAAGACCGCCTGCACTCATCTTCCTCATTATGAATATCCATGCGCCGATAAACAGCACGGTGAGAAGAATTGTGGGGATAAGCTCCATTAAAAGCGAATTGTCGCTTGCACGGACAAGATCTCCGGGAATGCGCACAGTGCGTATAACTTCATCTCCCGAAGCCTGATAGTGGTAATCATAAATATACGGGTCAACGGTATTCAGAAAACGCTGAATATCTGCAAGCTGACCTTTAACAACAACCTGTTTCGCCTTTTTTCCGGAATCTGACGGATTTGTTGCGGCAGGTGCTGTGGTTTCGGCAGTCTTTGTAGGTGAGGTTGAATTTTCCTTATTCTTGCTGACAAAGGCAGTTTCACCCTCTTTGAGCGTAAGCTCAATTGCGCCCGAGCCGTAGTTTATGGTGTAGCTGTCAACCATATCCTTTTCAAAATACTGCACAAGCTCGGAAGTTTTCGGCGTTTCGGTCTGGCGAGAGCCGTAAAGCATTGCAACAGCTAAAATTATCAGAATCGGTATTCCCAAATAAAGAAGCAGATTGCGTACCTTTTTCTTATTATCCAATGCGTGTCACTCCTCTTTATATTATTGTTTATAGTCGATTATTTATGTAAATCAGCAATATTCCGTGATAAATAATTTACTGCAAACGGAAGATTTCTGTACATTTCGTTATTAATTAAACATTATAAAGTCTCTGCAATTATAATCTTTTTCTTTCTTTTTTGCAAGAGAGTTCACAATATTTTCACCTTATTTTTGTTTGGCATCAAAAGATACATTTATTTTTAATGCGTTATCAGAATTATAAGCAGTTCCCTGTGCGGAAGCTCCCACTCCCTCACACCACAAAATTACGTTATCAACGGCAAGAACGACTGATTTATCCCTTTGTTCGGAGGGAATTTTCATCTCGTTCATAACCTTGCGGAGAGGTTTTGTAACCTTTCGCCTTGGGTAGGTGAATAAATCATTGCTTTGGCGTGTTCTGAAAACTGCGTTTTTATTTAGAAAATCAGCATTTACAGAATTTTTATTTTCTTTATCGGAATTATCTTTTGTCACCCTGTAATTTTTACCACAAAATTCAAATTCGGTATTTTCACAAAGCTTAATTTCTTCAAGCTGATTTTCTTCATTGTCGGAAACAAATCTCAATATATCCTGTTTTGAAACGGCTGAACAATTTTCAGTGAGATTAACTGCACCGCTGTTTTTCATAATATCAATGATAAGCTCAATGTGCCTTTGTTCTGCGCTGAAATCTGCATAACGCTTACACAAAACCGAAACAGTATTTTTGATAATCGCATTATGATTTGAAAGCAAGGTTTTGCAGTCATAGCCGTAATTGCACTTACTCTCTGAAATCGCCTTATCCGTCATACCGGAAAGAAAATCAAAAATTTCTCTTGCGCTTTCGGATAAACGCAGGGTTGAATTTTCAAAGGCAGGATTGATTTCTTTGAGAGAGGGAATTACATTGTGGCGGATTTTGTTGCGTGTATAATCATCTGAAAGGTTTGTGCTGTCGGTAACGTACTCAAGATTTTTTTCACTGCAATACTGCTCAATCTCTGCCCTTGTGCATTCAATGAGAGGACGGATAATATATCCTCTGACGGGCGGAATTGCGCAGACTCCTCCGAGGGATGCGCCCCTTGTAATATTGAAAATCAGAGTTTCTGCGTTGTCGGACGCTGTGTGAGCAGTTGCAACCTTTGCTGAAAGCTCTTTTGAAAGCTCTTCAAAAACCGTATATCTCACGTTTCTGCCGCACAATTCCCCACTGATTTTGTTTTTCTTTGCAAGCTCGGCTACGTTTTCGTACCTTACAAAAAGCTTTATTCCGTATTTTTCGCAAAGTGACTTGCAGAAATTTTCATCACGCATTGATTCTTCACCACGAAGTCCGTGATTAATATGAACGGCATACAATGTGAGATTGTATTTTTCTTTGATAGAATTAAGACTGTCAAGCAAAGCAACGCTGTCGGCTCCGCCCGACAAGGCAACAATAACGCTGTCGCCGCTTTTGAGCATATTATACTTTTCAACGGTACGAATAAACTTATTATTCATCCCTTGCCTCCGTGCCCGTAAAGCGCATAAACTCGCCCTGCCAATGCAGTTTAACGGATTTTGCCTCGCCGTGACGGTTCTTTGCAACAATACACTCGCCCGAATTCATATCGGCTGTGGGCGCAGCCTGCTCGGCGCTTTTCTCGCTGTAATAACCCTCTCTATAGAGGAAAAGAACAATATCGGCATCCTGCTCGATTGAACCCGAGTCACGCAAATCCGAAAGCTGGGGACGGTGGTCGGTACGCTGTTCCGACGCACGAGAAAGCTGTGACAGCGTGATAACGGGAACATTCATTTCCTTTGCAAGAATTTTGAGGTTTCTTGTAATTTCGGAAATTTCCTGAACACGGTTGTCAATTCTTCTGCCGCTTCCCATAAGCTGGAGGTAGTCGATAACAACAAGGTCGAGGTTGCGAAGTCGCCTTAATCTCGACTTCATCTCGGTAATCGTGATACCGGGGGTGTCATCGAGGTAAAGCTCGGCTTTGCTCAACACATCGCTTGCCGGAATAAGTCTGCTCCACTCCTCGTCGTTCAGTTTACCCGTACGGAGCTTTGTACCGCTTATCAGTGCTTCGGTAGAAAGCAGACGGCTGGCAAGCTGTTCCTTTGACATTTCAAGAGAGAAGAACGCAACGGTTTTCTTGGACGTGCAAGCGGCGTTGCGTGCAATATTGAGCGCAAAGCTCGTTTTACCCATACCCGGACGAGCCGCAAGCAGGATAAGGTCACTTCGGTTAAGTCCGGTAATCACCCTGTCAAGGTCGCCGATTCCCGTAGATATAGGTTTCATACTATCGTCGGTTTCGCTGTTGAGAGCGTCAAGACGGTCAAACGTCTGCAAAATTACAGAATTGATTCGCTCAAGTCCCGACTTTTCGTTGCCTTTGCGAATGTCAAAAATCTTCTGCTCGGCAGAGTCAATCAGAACCGACGGCTCTTCATCACCGGCAGACGCATCGTCAATAATCTCACGTGAGGCTGTAATGAGTCTGCGAATATTGTACTTATCGGCAATAACCTTTGCGTAAGCCTCGGCATTGGAAATTGACGGACAGTTGTTTACCAAATCCATAAGATAGGTCTTGCCCGTTGCCTCGTCAAAAGCTTTATTCTGTTTTAATTTTTCGAGCAGAGTTACGAAGTCGATAGCCGCACCGAAATTTATCATTTCCTGCATCTGCATAAAAATAAGCTTGTGCAGTGCAACGTAAAAATATTCGGGTGATTTTATGTAATCGACAACCTTGTCGAAAACGGTACTGTCAAGGATAATTGCTCCCAGAACAGCCTGTTCCGCTTCGGGGCTGTACGGCATATTAAGACCGTCGTAACTGCCGCTGAATAGTGAATCAGCCATTGTGACACCTACAAATTTTTATTATGCTTCTGTTACCTGAACATCGATATTTGCGGAAATTCCCGTATAGAGCTTGACCTCTGCTTTATATGTTCCGAACTCCTTGATGTCGCATTCAAGCACAACCTTACGCTTGTCAACAACAATGTTGTACTGCTTTTTGATTTCCTCGGCAACCTGCTTTGCAGTGATACTGCCGAAAAGACGTCCCCCCTGACCTGCTTTTGCGGTCATTACAAACTTCTTGCCCTCAAGCATTTTCTTCTGCTGTTCAGCCTGTGCTTTCTGTGTTGCGATTTTAAAATTCTTGGAATTTTCTGCATTTTTATATTCATTCATAGCCTGTGCGTTGGCTTCTCTTGCAATCTTTCTGGGAAGAAGATAGTTGCGTGCGTAGCCGTCGGAGGCTTCGACAAGCTCACCTTTTTTGCCGAGTGATTTTACGTCCTGAAGTAAGATTACTTTCACTTTTATCGTCCTTTCTATGATTGGTTTTATTCTTAATTTTCGAAACGGTACGACCGTTCCTTACATTGTTGTATGTATCGGGACGTCCGAGAAGCCGTCCCATACTACAATGTTAAAGCTAAAAATATACAAAATCAGCTTTTGATATTAATCA
>DKWR01000066.1:0-4386 GCA_002491825.1 Ruminococcaceae bacterium UBA7147 | reverse complement strand
CGGTCAAGACCGTTCCCTACATTTCAGTGTGGTTGTTTTAATAACAAAATTGATATTTTTAGAATTAACACAGTACTACAGAAAAGTTTATTTGTGACTGTAATGATTATTTAATCGGAAAAGTTTGATAATCACTGCGGACACGGCACGCCGTGTCCCTACGTGAAGGGTGGCACACCGCCGAATTGACTGTCAAGGCACTCGGCTATGTGTTTTCTATATCATCAAGCACGCTGTCGATTACGGCGAGGAGCTTCTGATATGCAAGCTCTTTGGTTGTATTTTCAAGCTGTGCCGCCGCCATAGTCTGGTGACCGCCGCCGCCGAGCTGTTCCATAATAATCTGAACGTTCAGCTTGCCGTAGCTTCGTGCCGAGATATTCATTCTGTTGTTGTCCTCAAAAATAACAAACGACGCGTCCACACCCTGAAGCGTGAGCATTTCGTCAGCCGCCTGAGCCGCCGCAAGCCTTATATCGTCCGTATGCTTTTTTGAAACCGAAACTGCACACCCCCTGTAGATATTGGAGCTGCATACAATTTCAACCTTTTCTCGGTATGTATCTATGCTGTCGGAGAACATTCCCTTGACAGTAAGCGTGTTTGCGCCCTTTTTGCGAAGATAAGCCGCCGCCTCAAAGGTGCGGACTCCTGTTTTGAGAATAAAATTCTTTGTGTCAAGCATTATTCCCGCAAGAAGTGCGTCAGCCTGAACATAGCCGAGCGACTTGTCGTCAAGACAGCTGATAATCTCACTGCACATTTCGGCTGATGAAGATGCAGAAGGCTCGTGACAGAACACAAGCGCATTGTCTATGTAATTTACAGCCTTTCTGTGGTGGTCGATTACCACAACTCTTTTGCACTTCTCATAGAGCTGTGCGCTTTCAAGAGAATTTTTGAGGTGCGTGTCAACTATAATAAGCAACGACTTAGGTGTTACGTTTCTGATTGCTTCGTCAGGCGTTATAAATACACCTGTGTCAATTCGTTCATCAACGTATGAAACAAGCTGTTTCGCCATTGAGGTTTCCTTATCAATGACAACTTTGCAGTAACGGCGGAAGGACTTTTCCATTATGCATTGAAGTCCCACAGCCGAGCCTACGCAGTCGAGGTCGGAAAAGCGATGCCCCATTATAAACACCTTGTCGCAGTCGAGAACCGCACGGCTTATTGCATTGGCAATTACACGCATTCTCACCTTGCTGACCTTTTCAGCCGCAGCGGCTGTACCGCCGAAGAAGTCGTAGCTGTTGTCCTTGATTACGGCTACCTGATCTCCGCCTCTGCCAAGTGCCATTTCAAGAGCTTTTCGTGCGTTAAGCTCACTGTCTTTAAGTGATTTTGAGCCTCGGCAAAGACCGACGGAGATTGTTGCAATGTGATTGTTTACGTTGATTGAGCGGATTTCCTTGAGAATCGGGAACTTCATAGCAATCATTTTTTCAACGTCGCAATCTCTGAAAATTATAATATATCGGTTAGTGCCGATTTTCTTATAGAGTGCGCCATATTCAGCTGCCCATTTCTGGAGATTTGTTTCTACAGTAAGGCTGACCTCTGAATAAGCTTCGTCGGAGTCGCTTGAAAAATCCTCTGCATTATCAAAGGTTATGATTGCAACACAGGGAAGCGTTGACTGATACTCACGCAGCATTGACTTGTAATATGTATTCTCGATAAAATGGCATATTACACCGTCACCGACAGACAGACAGAAAACAGTATATTCCCTGCCGTCAACAGCTACGTCCTCTCCCTCGCCGTCCTTGATGTCATCAATATCAAAGCCTGAAAGATAGGAATTGATGTTTTCGCCCTCGGGGCTTTTACCGCCGCACATCGCCTTTCGGAATCGTGCGTTGCACCAGAGAATGTCGCCCTGGGAGCCTGAAACGGCAACGGGATATTTATATTTTTCAAGATATTCGGGATTAAGTCCCTTGATTTTTTCGGCAGCGTTCTTAACCGTATTGTTAATGTAACTGCGAAAACGAAGTGATATGACGAAAACTACCGCAATTGCCGCTACGGAAATTCCAAGCTCAATATAACACAAAACAATGTTATAATCAAAGGAAGCAAATGACATAAGCAACATAACCGCAGCGAAAATTATAAACCACGGAGTAAGCGTCCAATGCTTTTTTCTCATATTATCCCTCTGTGTAAGTATGTAAGGGAGGCATAAAAAGCCGTCCCTTGCAATATTATACCTCCTGTAGGATAGGAAGTATCATAGGTGCACGGCGTGTTTTCTGACCAATCAGCTTTGCCACGTCGTCCTTTATTCTGTTTTTGATTACGCCCCACTCGTGAATGTTGTTCTCGGCACAATCCTCGAGAATATTCAGGGCAACTCTTTTGACTTCTTCAAGCAGTCCCTCGCTTTCACGTACATAGACAAAGCCACGTGATACAATGTCGGGACCGCTGATTACGTGACCGTCGTAAACGTCGAGTGACGCAACGATTATTATAAGTCCGTCCTGACCGAGATGCTTACGATCACGAAGAACTATGCTTCCTACGTCGCCTACGCCGAGTCCGTCAACAAACACCTTGCCTGCCTGAACGGGCGCAAGCTCCTTCATATAATTCTCGTTGATTTCGACAACACTGCCGACATCTCCGATAAATATATTCTTTCTTTCCATTCCCAGATACTGGGCAAGCTCTGCGTGCTTCTGAAGGTGCTTTTGCTCGCCGTGAACGGGAATAAAGTATTTCGGCTTTACAAGGCGGTGGATAATTTTAAGCTCCTCCTGACAGGCGTGTCCCGAAACGTGAACGTCGTACATTGACTCGTAGATAACCTTACATCCCTTTTTGAGAAGCTCGTCAACTACGTTTCCGACTGTCTTTTCGTTGCCGGGAATCGGATTTGCAGAAATGATTATAAAGTCGCCCTCTCCTACCATAACCTTGCGGTGGTCGGAGTAAGCCATTCTTGAAAGTGCGCTCATAGGCTCGCCCTGACTGCCTGTCGTTACAAGCACAACCTGCTGTGGCATAAACTTATCGAGCATATCAATATCTATAATAATATTTTCGGGCACGTGGAGATAGCCTAAACTGCTTGCAACGTCCATATAGTTGACCATACTCCTGCCCGAAAAAGCTACTTTTCTGCCGTACTTCTCGGCACAATTGATAATCTGCTGAACTCTGTTTACGTTTGATGCAAAGGTTGCAATGATTATTCTGTAGTTTTCGGCACTTCTGAAAAGACTGTCAAGACTGTCGGATACCATTCTTTCGGTCGGAGTGTAACCCGAACGGTTGGCATTTGTGCTTTCTGCAAGAAGCGCAAGAACGCCGTCATCTCCGACCTTTGCAATGCTTGAAAGGTCAATCATATCGCCCGTAATCGGTGTGCAGTCAATTTTGAAGTCGCCTGTATGAACAATAGTACCTGCGGGAGTTTTGATTGCAAAAGCAACTGCATCGGGTATTGAATGATTAACGTGAATAAACTGTACGCTCATACAGCCAAGCTTTATTTTGTCGCCTGCATTGACAACATTGAGCTGGGTTTTATTGTAAAGGCTGTGCTCCTTGAGCTTATTGCCGACAAGTCCTAAAGTGAGCGGAGTGCCGTATATCGGAACATTTACCTTTGAAAGAAGAAACGGCAGACCGCCTATGTGGTCCTCGTGACCGTGAGTGAGAACAATGCCTTTTACCCTCTCGTAATTCTGCTCAATGTACGAGAAATCGGGAATTACAAGGTCAACACCGAGCATATCTCCGTCGGGGAATGCCATTCCACAATCAACGATTATTATGTCTTTTTCACATTCAATAAGCGTGATATTCTTTCCGATTTCATTCAGTCCGCCGAGAAAAGCAATTTTAACAGACGGCTTACGAACAGTTTTTTGTATTCCGTTCTTCATATAAGGCTTTTTCTTGTAGCTTTTCTTGCCTTTCTGCGAAAAGTCATAACCTGAACGGCTCTGTGTATTAAACGAACCCTTTGTAAACTGCTTTGAATTGTTTTTCTTACCCTTTGAGTACTTGTTCTGCTTCGCACTGTAATTTTCTCTTCTTGTTTCTGTACTCACAAATTTACCTCCATATTTTCTTAAGATTCTGAAATAATATATAGAAAGGCTTTTATTCTCCTGTCAAAGACGAATATTTAACGGCCATATTCAAGGGAGAGTAAAATTCTTTCTTTTATAATCCGTAAGCATCAAACGGATTTATTCCCTATAATAAAGTATTAGCAGAAAAAACTGCAACAAAATAAGCATATACTGCTCCGAGTATATATATTCATATTATTTTAACTCATACACCTTAATAATGTCAATACATTAAGAGAATTATAATTTATATTTTGGGTACACAGAGTAAATTCTTACAAATTTATACTAA
>DKWR01000063.1:2014-14727 GCA_002491825.1 Ruminococcaceae bacterium UBA7147 | reverse complement strand
ACGTCCATAATTAAAAAGTGTAGGGAACGGTCTTGACCGTTCCGCAGATTTACAAGCCAACTCTTAACCGACTCGGAACGGTCAAGACCGTTCCCTACAATAAAAATTGAACTATTTTATAGATTTTACAAAATACTGCAAATCGGCTGTCGAGGAAAACAAAAAAGCTCCGCAGTATCTGCGAAGCTTTCCGATAAAACAACTCAAGATGTTCCGCAAATTAAAATTGCGAAACCAAAGCTGATTCTTCTCGTATCCGGACTTTAACCGTCGGTGTCTGAATTTCACAGACTCGGCAAGCATTGCTTGTTCGCGGACTATAACCGCCGGTGGAGAATTTCACTCCGCCCCGAAGACAACCGTTATTTATATTATATATCGTATTTATTATTTGTCAACTATGTTTTTATGAGTTCTTTAAATTTGTAGCCTTTGAAACATTTCTCTTTTTCGGCTTTTCGGGTTTTACATTCTTGCCCTTGTACTTTCTTGCCGCCTTTGACGCTTTTTTAAGGTCGTCGTCAAAATATTCAAAAATGCTTTCAAACTCTTCATTTGAAAGGCTGTTTAAAATTACAACCGTAATGATTGAACGTGTGTCAACGTCGCCGTTGCCGTACTGTAGATTAAACACGCCAGCAAACTTTTCTAGCTCGGGCTTTGACGCTCTTTTGATATATGCCGCAACCTTGGGAGCAATATGCTCCTTTGCAAAGGTCGCACCTCTGAACGGGAAGTAGCAATCCTCCTCGTTCTTGATTTCATCTCTTAATTCGGGGAAATATGTTACAAAACGCTTTGCAAGAAATTTCGGGGTAGCTGTTCCGTCGTCGTCCTTCTTCTTTTTCTGCTTAACCTGCTTTGCACGCTTGATTGCAATTGTGCCCGAAACACCCTCTACAAAGTCGTTTGCAATACTCTCGGCGTCCTTCTGCTCTGCAAATTCATCGTCGTAAAGCCACGTTGCAAGAGTTTTCCACTCGTTGTCTGGACCGTCCTCGGTCATTGTGCAGGAACGGAGCACCATCTGCTGTTTGTCCTTGAAGTACACAACAGAATATGCAATATTCTGACTTGTAAAAAGTGCAACAAGCTCGTTTTCGTTATCGGTTGCAACCTTCTGCCTTGTATAGCCTATTTTAACAAGCTCTGCTTCAACCTTGCCTACTATTAAATCAAATGCCTTTTTATATTCCAAATTAATCTTCCTCTCGGATATACTTATATCTGCCATTATACAATTAATTACCTCATTTGTCAAAGGTTTTAACTAATAAATAAATTGATTTTTACTTGCAACAATCGACTTAATATGTTATTATTTAATCTGTATACATCAATAAAAAAGAAGGTTATAGTATGTCATCCCGAAACGCAATCGGAGTTTTCGACTCCGGACTCGGCGGACTGAGCGCAGTTAAGGAGTTTCTGCACGTTCTTCCGAACGAAAAAATCATATATTTCGGCGATACGGGCAGAGTGCCCTACGGCAACCGAAGCCGTGACACAATTAAAAAATATGCATTTCAGGATACGTCATTCCTGCTTGAAAACAACGTAAAAATGGTTGTAGCCGCCTGCGGTACGGTAAGCTCCGTTGCAGGGGACGAGCTTGAAAAAAAGCTCTCTGTTCCCTATACAGGCGTTGTGAATCCTACAGCCTTTACCGCCGCTCACAAGACGAAAAACGGCAAAATCGGAATTATCGGCACAGCCGCAACAATCGGAAGTCACAGTTACAAATTAAGGCTTGAAAAATTAAATCCCGATTTCAAGGTTTACGAGCAGGCTTGTCCGCTGTTTGTACCGCTGGTTGAAAGCGGAATAATCTGTCGTGACGACCAGATTGTGCGCCTTGTTGTCAGACGCTATCTCTCAGAGCTTAAGGACGAGGGAATTGACACGCTGATTTTAGGCTGTACGCACTATCCGCTTTTAAGGGACGCAATTTCCGACTTTATGGGAGAAAGCGTTACACTGGTCGACTCGGGATACGAAACGGCTGTTTATGCCGCTAAAATTTTAAAGGAACAGAATCTTCTCAATGACGACTGCACGCAAAAGAACCCTGAATTTTACGTCAGCGACACACCCGACGGCTTTGAAAGCGTTGCAGGACTTTTCCTCGGACGTGATATGGAACACAAGGTTACGCAGATTGACATTGAGCAATACTGAAAGAGTTTAGAGTTTGAAGTGTTGAGTGTGGAGTTTCGGTCGAGTGGATAGTTTGCAATAATTTATAGGTTTATTGCCCGAATTAATTTATATGCGGCGTTGCCGCAGAGATATATTTTTTTAATTGTAGCGGCGAACTGTGTTCGCCAAAACTTAACCGATAGAACAAGGCAATTCAGCAAACAAACATTTTCTAACAACACGAATTATTATAAATTCGGAGCGAAGCGACCCTTAACTTCACACTCCAAACTCCACACTCCAAACTATTAAAGTCTATAAACAATAAATTGAATTTAAAAGGATAAAACATGGCTGATAAGGAAAAATATCTGATTTCGATAATCGGAGAACAGACGCTTGACGGTGAAACCGACAAGGTTGAGGTGCTCACCTCGGGCAATTATATGATAAAAAAGAATCACTGCTACATCGGCTACAAGGAGTATGACGAGGAAAATCCGAGCAACCACTCCGACAACCTCATCAAGGTTGAGGACAACATCGTCACTATCATAAGAAAGGGCGAAACACAGTCACGTCTTATGCTTGAAAAGGGCAGACGTCACCAGTGCCTTTACCAGACGATTGCAGGCGATTTGATGATAGGCGTTTTTACAAAGACTATGAAAAATACGCTTAACGAAAAAGGTGGCACGCTTGAGGTGAGCTACACGCTCGACTTCAACACCGACCTTGTAAGCGAAAACAGATTTAAAATAACGGTTGAAGAAAAAAATAACAGGAATGAGGATTAAAATGGACACTTACGCAAAAGCGGTCAATATGCTTAAAAAGGCAATTACAAACGCAATTAACAAGGCAATCGAGAACGGAGAGCTTCCGCAGGCAGAGCCTGTGCAGTTTATTATAGAAACTCCTGCCGACAGAACTCACGGCGATTTTGCAACAAACGCCGCAATGGCTGGCGCAAAATCTTTCAGAATGCCGCCGTTCAAAATTGCGCAGGCTATAACTGCTAATCTTGACCTTGAGGGTACAATGTGCGAACGCTTTGAAACGGCAGGGCCGGGATTTATCAACTTCTTCCTCGGAACGGAGTTCTATTCAAACGTAATCAGAGAGATTCAGAGCGACCCCGAAAATTACGGCAGAAGTGAATTTGGTGCAGACGAAAAGGTGATGGTTGAGTTCGTTTCGGCAAACCCGACAGGTCCTATGCATATGGGCAACGCAAGAGGCGGTGCGCTCGGTGACTGCCTTGCCGCAGTGCTTGACAAAGCAGGCTACAGCGTATGGCGTGAGTTCTACGTCAACGACGCAGGCAATCAGATTGAAAAGTTTGGCTGTTCGCTTGAGGCTCGTTATCTTCAGATTTTCAAGGGCGATGAAATTGAATTTCCCGAGGACGGCTATCAGGGTACAGACATCACAGAGCTTGCACAGGAATACGCAGACCTCAATGGCGACAGTCTTGTAAACGCTTCGAGCGAGGAGCGCAAAAGCGCACTCGTCGGCTTTGCTCTTCCGAAGAACATCAAGAAGATGCAGGATGATATGGCGAAGTACAAAATCTTCTACGACAAGTGGTTCTTTGAAAGCGAGCTTCACAAGAGCGGAGCAGTAAAGGCTGTTGTCGATTTGCTCACAGAAAAGGGCTTGACATATGAAAAAGAGGGAGCAATCTGGTACAAAAACAAAGAGGTGCTCACCGAAAAGCTATTAAAAGAGGGCAAAAGTCAGAAGTACATTGACAACCTTGAATTAAAGGACGACGTGCTTATCCGCCAGAACGGCAACCCCACCTACTTTACTGCTGACATTGCGTATCACAAGAATAAATTTGACAGAGGTTTTACTACTCTTATTGACGTTTGGGGTGCCGACCACCACGGTCACGTTATGAGAATGAAGGGCGCAATGGACGCTATTGGCTATAACGGCGATAAACTTGACGTTGTGCTTATGCAGCTTGTAAAGCTCGTAAGAAACGGCGAGCTTGTAAGAATGAGCAAGCGTACGGGCAAGGCTATTCAGCTCGGAGATTTACTTGACGAAGTACCCGTTGACAGCGCAAGATTCCTGTTCAACACAAGAGAGGCTAACACACAGATGGATTTTGACCTTGACCTTGCAGTAAGTCAGGACAATCAGAATCCCGTTTACTACGTCCAGTATGCACACGCAAGAATTTGCAGTATTTTCAAGTCGCTTGCAAAGGACGGAATCAATCCACGTGAGTGCAGCACAGAGGAGCTTGCTCTGCTGACTGCTCCAGAGGAACGTGAGCTTATCAATCACCTTGCTTCCTACACAAGCGAGATTATCAGCGCCGCAAAGGACTATGACCCGACAAAGATTACACGCTATGTAACACAGCTCGCAACGCTGTTCCACAAGTTCTACAACGCCTGCCGTGTTAAGGGCGAGGACGAGGGACTTATGCAGGCAAGGCTTGCGCTCTGCGACTGCGTAAGGGCGGTAATCAAAAACGTGCTGACAATGTTCAACATAAGCTGTCCCGAGAGTATGTAAAAATAGGAAAACCTGAAAAATATTGAAATATAAAGTCAAATTATCATAATTATGGAAATTAGTAATTACAAAAAATCTGAATTGCTTATCAATCTGACGGAAGAACTTCTTGCAGTTGAAAAGAATAGATTATCCGGTGTAACAGATTGTACACTTAACGAACTTGACAAATATCTTGATAATGTAATTGCAGAAACTGAAAAAAATTGTACAGACTATCAATACGTTAAAACTCAAAATACACAATTCTTGTAAACAATCGTAGGGAACAACCCCTGTGTTGTTCCTACATAAGTCAGATGAATTTCCATTAGGAACGACACAAGGGTCGTTCCCTACAACTGTGTTAATTCTAATAATTATCAATTTTATTAATAAAATAGCCACATTCAAATGTAGGGAACGGTCTTGACCGTTCCCTACACTGATTAATATCAAAAGATGATTTTATATTTCATACATTTTGTGTATTTTTAGTCTTAACAATGCACAACGATATATTTCATTTGGCTTATTCAATAACACAATAATCCCAAAAGCTGTGAAAGCAATTTTTGAATTTCACAGCTTTTTTATTTTTTCTCTTGACATAGTTACACAGTATAATAATATCACACAATATTATTGAACACAAAACGGTGGTGAAAATATGAATCACGACGACATTGTTTCGGGACTTATGCAGGAGCTTCGTCGAGGAACGCTGATACTGCTTGTACTCAACCGACTTCAAAAGCCGATGTACGGCTACAACCTTGTAAAGGAACTGCAAAATCACTCAATCCCGATAGAGGCAAACACGCTCTATCCCCTTATGCGCCGACTTGAATCACAGGGACTTTTAAAAAGCGAATGGGAAACAAGCGAGTCAAAGCCGAGAAAATACTACCAAATAACCGAGGATGGCTTAATCGTCCTCAAAAAGGCAACAGAGCAGTGGAAAACATTTTCGCAGAATGTTGATAAACTGCTGTCAGAGGAGGAAAATAATAATGACAAATGACCTTATTGAAAGATATATCTACGCCGCAACAAAGCGTCTGCTCGAAAAAATCAGAGCTGACGTATCGGAAGAGCTTCGCACGATAATTGATGATATGCTCACCGAACGGTGCGGAAACGTAACGCCGAGCGAAAAGGACATCAGAGTTGTGCTTACCGAGCTTGGCACTCCGCAGGAGCTTTACGAGCAGTACAACCCCGATTCCGACAAGTGCCTTATCGGCTCGCCGTACTACTCAACCTACAAATATGTTCTGAAAATCGTGCTTATCTGCGCCTCTTCCGGAATTGCCCTTGCCGCTGTTATTTCTTCACTTTTAAGCGGTTTCGGGAATACAGATTTTTTGACCGTAAACAGCTTTATTATATTTTTCAGAGATTTGTTTGTAAAACTTTTTGAAACTGTTCCGTCGGTGCTTGTGTGGGCATTTGCGTTTGTTACGATTCTTTTTGCAATTTTCTATCATAAAAACGTAAAAATTGACAACACAGGCAACCTTGACAATCTGCCGCCTGTTCCCGTTAAAAAGGAAAAAATCTCAAAGGTTGAGCCGATTGTCGGAATCGCATTTTCAATTGCATTTTTAAGCGTTTTTCTGATTTGTCCGCAGATTTTCAGCTTTATAGTCACAGAAACGAACACGTGGATTCCGATTTTTGACATCGACACCATTCATTCAACGTGGTATATAATCGTGCTGTTCGGTGTTCTCGGAATGACAAGAGAAACCGTTAAGCTGATTGAGGGCAGAAGAAACAAAAAGGTTATGATTACTTCGATTGTAACAAACGCACTTTCCGCTGTTATCACAGTCATCTGGCTTGCAAGGGATAACATTTTAAACCGTGACTGCATTACAGGCTATTTCACCGAAAGCGGAAGTGTAATTCCCGCTGTTCTGTCAAATTTTCAGCTTCTCTTTATGGGCGTTATACTGTTTGCACTTGCAATTGATACGATTGACGTAATCGTTAAAACATTAAAAGTCAGCAAATAATGTATAATAGTTTAAACAACGCAAAAAATAAAACCACCTCATCACAAAGGTGGTTTCAGATTGTCGAAAAAGCTTTAGCAGAAAATTTGGAATAGTCAACTTTTGAGACATAGCCAAGCCTTCCCTTGAGGGAAGGTGGCGCAGCGATTTATCGCTGTGACGAAAGGGTTGCAGGGTAGAAGAACGTGCAAAAATAAGTAAAAGTTCATCTCCACCCCTCAGCCATTTTGCAAGCAAAATGACAGCTCCCCTCGAAGGGGAGCCTTGGATATAATGGCAAAGTCTTGTTGCATAATTTATAAATTTTTTGCTTATTGCTTATAGTAACTTTTTATACAAACTGAAACATACTCATCACAAAGGTGGTTTTATTTATGAGTAAAAAGTCAGATAAAAAGCACGAACAATATCCCATTGAGCTTCCGTCACGCAACAGCGAAACAAAGCGTTCGCCGATTGTTGACGTTGTAAACAACGAAACCTATCCGCTTGAGCTTTCAAACTCACGTCATCAAAGCGGAGTTCACATTGATTCGTTCAACAGCGTTGCCGAGGTTATCGCTACCGAAATAGAACCTGATACGGCAGGGCAAACCATTCACGGACAGTAAAAACGGGAAGATAGAGAATTGAAGTGTCGGAGTTCACCGCTCCGACATTTCTTTCTATTCCGAGCTGATTCATAATTATCCGCACACGCAGTTGGTGATAAAAGTCGGTTGCAATTGCAAGGTCGGGATTCAGGTTGTTGTCCTCAATCACCTGCACAGAATTTTTGATATTCTCTGTGGTGTTGGTGGATTTGTCCTCGAGATAAAGCCTGCTTTTTTCAATTCCACGCTCGGTTAAGGCGTCGTACATACACTGTGCCTCGCTTGTCGGCTCGTCGCTTCCCTGTCCTCCCGAAAGCACTGCGTTTGCGTTTTCGTGTTCTTGAAGATACCTCTGCGCTCCGCTTATTCTTCCGTTTAAAACAGCCGACGGCCCCCACGGCTTTACCTGTGCGCCGAGCACAACAACCGTTGCGTTTTCTGCGGGAGTCTGCAAAGCCGCCCACGTCATAAGCGAGGTAACAACAGTTCCGTAAACTGCAAAGATGATAAAGCAGACGTTTACAAATCTGTAGAGAAATTTTGTGAATTTATGACGGCAGAAATAATTTCTTAATGCCCTGTGAATCGGTGCAACGCTCACGCAGAAAATCCACACACAAAGCACCGTTCCCGTAATATTTCCGATATTTATAATGCCCTGTCCCATAGGTGCAACCAAAAAAACTGCAAGAATCACTGCAAGAATTGCAAAGATACTGCGTATAATAGTAAAGATAATTTTTTTCATAAACTCACTCCAATCATTGACTATATATTACCACATAAATTCCTCTGTTTCCACTATTTTCTGATTATATTGTTGACTTTTGTTTTAATTTGTGATATCATTCAGTTAGTTAAGGCTAACTGTAAAAAGAGGTAATTTTATGAAAACACTTGACGATTTAAAGCTCGGTCAGACGGGCGTTGTTTCACGTCTTGGGTCATCGGGCGCACTTCGCAGACGTATAATTGATATGGGAATAACTCCCGGTGCAACAGTAAAAAAGCTGAAAACTGCACCGTTCGGCGACCCGATTGTAATAATTGTGAGAGGGTATGAGCTGAGCCTGCGTGTGAGCGAGGCAAAAGAAATTTTCCTTGAGGATTGATATATATGGAAAGTAATCAGGACAAAAACAAAACGATTAACGTCGTGCTTGCCGGCAACCCGAACTGCGGCAAGACAACGCTTTTTAATCAGCTGACAGGAAGCAAGCAGTATGTCGGCAACTGGCCGGGCGTTACTGTGGAAAAGAAGTCGGGCAAGGTGAGAAATTCACTCGGGCGTGATATTGAGGTTGTGGATTTGCCGGGAATTTACTCGCTGTCGCCCTACACGCCCGAGGAGATTGTTACACGAAACTGCCTTTTAAACGACGACCCCGACGTTATAATCGACATAATCGACGCAACGAATTTAGAGAGAAATCTCTACCTCACCACCCAGCTTGCAGAGCTTGCAAGACCGATTGTAATTGCGCTGAATATGTGCGATTTACTCGAAAAGAACGGCGACAAAATCGACATTCCTTTTCTTGAAAAACAGCTCGGAATACCAATTGTACCGATTTCAGCGAGCAAAAATGTGGGTATCGACAAGCTTGTTGAAAAGGTTGTACAGCTTTACGACAACGGAAAATACGTACCCGTAAAGAACATTTACTCCTACGAGGTTGACAGAATTCTGCGTGAGATTGAGGAGGCACTCGAGGATATAAAACAGCACAGCTACCACCGCAAACGCTGGACGGCTGTAAAGCTTTTTGAGGGCGACAAGGTAACGTGGAATCACTACAATTTCACCGAAAAGCAGAAGGCGCATATCAACCTGCACGTTGACGAAATTCACACGTCAAAAAACGTTGACCGTGAGATGATTATTGCCGATGAACGGTACAAATACATATGCTCGATTACGCAGAAGGCGGTCACACGAAAGCGGCCTGCGGACTATTTAAGCGTATCGGACAAAATCGACAAGGTCGTCACAAACAGATTTTTTGCACTGCCGTTCTTCTTAATCGTTATGCTTATGGTGTTTGCGGTCACCTTCGGCGCACCTGGAACACTTTTGCGTGACGGTGCAACTTATCTTATAACCGACTTACTCGGCGGAGGACTACAGTCACTCCTCGTTTCCGTAAACGCATCAACCTGGGCGCAAAGCCTTGTGATTGACGGAATAATCGCAGGCGTAGGCTCGGTAATCTCATTCCTGCCGCAGATTATGCTGTTGTTTACCCTGCTATCACTGCTCGAGGACAGCGGATATATGTCACGAGCGGCGTTCATTATGGATAAGCTTTTAAGGTACATAGGGCTTTCGGGCAGAGCGTTTGTGCCTATGCTTATGGGCTTCGGCTGTACCGTTCCCGCCGTTCTGGCAACGAGAACGCTTGAAAATCAGAAGGACAAACGGCTTACAATTCTAATCACGCCGTTTATGTCCTGCTCGGCAAAAATGCCTGTTTATCTGCTGTTTATCTCGTACTTCTTCCCCGACTGCGGTCCGCTTGTAATTTTCGGAATCTACATTCTCGGAATGGTTGTCGGCGTGCTTACGGCTCTGCTGTTTAAGAGTACGATTTTAAAGGGCAAAAACGCACCGTTTGTTATGGAGCTTCCGCCCTACCGTATGCCCTCGCCAAAGAGCCTCTGGCTTCACGTCTGGGACAGACTTAAGGACTTCCTTGTAAGAGCAGGAACAGTGCTTCTGGGAGCGTCAATCCTTATCTGGTTCTTGCAGAGCTTTAATTTCTCAATGCAGATGGTTTCTCCCGATGAAAGTATGCTCGCCTCAATCGGCAAGTTTATCGCTCCCGTATTTTCAATCTGCGGTTTCGGCGACTGGAGAGCCTCGGTATCGCTCGTTACGGGCATAGCCGCAAAGGAAAGCGTAGCCTCAACCCTTGCGGTTCTCTACCCCGGAGCAAGCCTTGCAAGCGCATTTTCTCCGCTTTCGGCTTTCTCGTTCCTCGTTTTCGTTCTGCTCTACACACCCTGTGTTGCCGCTCTTTCTGCAATCCGCAAGGAAATGGGCAGTGCAAAGTGGACGGCTGTAACGATTGTATATCAGATTTTCGTTGCGTGGCTTGCGTCTGCGCTCGTTTACCAGTTCGGCACACTCATTATGAACATAGGAATGATGTAAATGATTTTCGGAATACCGATTGCCGACATCATAATCGGCGCAGTAGCACTGCTCCTTGTGGGGCTGTGCATATACTCAATTATCAGAAAAAAGAAAAAATGCTGTACAAAATGCAGTGGCTGTCCGTACTCGGGAAAGTGCGGCAACAACTGCGATTGCGGCGAAGAATAATAAACGGCAGGAATTGCAATTGCAGTTCCTGCCGTCTTATTGTTTAAAATTCAATTTACATATTATGTGTTATCGTTCTTGTAGTCGAACTCGTGGTACATATTTTCAAGCGTTGAAAGTGCGCTGATGAACGGAGTATCAACAGAGCCTTCAAAGTTAGTTTCTTTCTTGCTCTTGAGCACTTCCATAGCCGACTTGTCGGGAACGTTGATTGTTCCTGCTCCTGCAACGCATCCGCCGGGGCAAGCCATACCCTCAAGCAGATAGCCGTTGTACTTTCCTGCCTTTGCCATTCTCAACAGCTTTGCACACTCGTCAAGTCCCTGTGCGTTGGCAACCTTTACCTCGCACTCGGGGTTGAGCTTTGAAATTGCGTTTACAACTGCCTTTGCAACACCGCCGCTTACTGCAAAGCCTCTGCCGTCGGCACTTGAGAACGAAAGCTTTTCTTCGTCCTCGGGGAGAGCTGCAAAGTCAACCTCTTTAGCCGAGAACATACCTGCAACCTCTTCAAATGTGAGTACAAAGTCAATGTCGCTTCGGATACTTCTGCGGCTTGCTTCAAGCTTTTTAGCGGCGCACGGTCCGATAAATACAACCTTACTGCCTGGGTACTGTTTCTTTGTAAGTCTGCCCGTAAGCACCATGGGAGTGAGCGCCATTGAAATGTTCTGTGCGATTGTCGGAAAGTTCTTTTTAGCCATCATACTCCACGCAGGACAGCACGAGGTAGCCATAAACGGCTGTTTTGCAGGAACCTCCTCCATAAAGTCCTTTGCCTCCTCAACGGTACAAAGGTCGGCGCCTACTGCAACCTCGACAACGTCTGAAAACCCGAGAGCCTTGAAAGCGTTGCGGATTTTGCTTGACGGAAGTCCGTTAAACTGACCTGCAACAGCAGGGGCAACAGCCGCATAAACGGGAGTATCGCTCTGAATAGCCATAATAGTCTGGAAAATCTGGCTCTTGTCAACAATTGCGCTGAAAGGACAGCTTACGAGGCACATACCGCAGGAAACGCACTTGTCATAGTCAATTTCTGCTCTGCCGTGTTCGTCGCTGTGGATAGCCTTCATTCCGCAGGCGGCGGCACAGGGACGCTCCTGCTTGATTATAGCGTTATACGGACAGGCACTTTTGCACTTTCCGCACTTGATACATTTTTCGTCGTCAATTACCGACTTGCCGTGCTGAATTGAAATTGCGCCCTTGGGGCAAACCTCGGTGCAGGGGTGCTCAAGACATCCCTGACAGCCGTCGCTGACAAACACACGCTTTTCGGGACAGCTGTGGCAGGCAAATTTTATGATATTGATGAGCGGAGGAGCGTAGAACTTTTCGTCAACCATACTGTCCTCAACGCCTGTTGAAATGGGAGCCTGCTCGTGAACAGGGAGCAAGGGAAGTCCCATTGCAAGACGAAGTCTTTCGCCTACGATTGCTCTTTCAAGGAAGATACTTTCACGATATGTAGAAATCTCGCCGGGGATAATCTTGTATGGCAGAGTTTCAAACTTTGAATAGTCGCCGCCCTCATATGCAAAGCGTGCAACCTCGGTGAATATCTGGTGGCGGATTTTTGTTTTTGACGAATAAAGTCCTCTCATCGTACTCATCCTTTCGCTGTGTTAATCTTTGTAGATTTTTTAACAATCTTGTACATATATGATTATACAACAGCTTTTTGTCAAATTCAACAGATATTTTGCCCCCGTTTTAAAATTCACACCTTATTCTAAATCTATTGTGACAAGCCGCTATATTTGTTGCCTTTTCACAAATACAATAGGCAGAAATTAGCGGTTGTGACAATAAAAGAAAAATCAAAAATAATACAGCTACCGATTTCATTGAATAAACCATAATTTGTGGCGAAGCCACCGCAGGCAAATCGAATGGAAAAATCGGACATTTAGATAAAAACGGTTGCCTGAATTTTAAGTTGATATTTAGGTAACGTTTCGGGACGTCAGGGATGCCGTCCCCTACGGATATAATACAAACGTTTCCTTTACAGTCGTAGGGACACGGCGTGCCGTGTCCCTATTTACTATAAAACGTAACCAATTATATCGATATTATAGTAACAAACAAACCTTTCCGTAGGGGACGGGTTCCTAC
>DKWR01000063.1:0-1694 GCA_002491825.1 Ruminococcaceae bacterium UBA7147 | reverse complement strand
ATTTTTGTGTGGACACGGCACGCCGTGTCCCTACGTCAACGTTGCGCTAAATTGTGGTTTATTTTATTAAACTAAATCTTAAGCACTTTTTGAATAAGCTTAATTGTTGTATTAAAATTTGAGTGTTCCACCAAAATAAAAGCCACATTTGCAACAAATAACAAAACAAACGGAATAATTATTTTTGTCACGTCAAAAATCGCAAAGCACACTGCAAGCAACAGAATAACAAAATTAAAAATCAGAATGAAACTCAGCGTTTCATTAGATAATCTGAGCTTTGCAACAAGCTCGGCGTTGCCGTCATTTGTATCCCGAAAATTGCCCTCTGCAATTGTTCTGAAAATCTCCCTCGGACCGCTTAATGCAATTTTAACCTTAAATCCGTTATCGGTTATTGTTCCGATAAAATCGTAGTTATTTTTGTCGCCGCAGTACGGATATGTATTTTCTTTTAAAAGCTCATAAGCACAATTTGCTGATGCTTTTAATTCCAATTGCAGATTTTTACTACAGGTTATATAGAGCATAATTATTTCTCCGAAAAATCAAATATCTGTGATTTCGTTATTTCATAAATTGATTTTATCATACACAAAGATTGCCGTCAAGGTTTATAATGATTACTTGATTTTTAAATAATATATGTTGACTTTTGCGGTAAATTGTTCTATTATATACTTGAAATGTAATACTCATATTAACACAATAAGGAGTGATTTTATGAAATGCCCCAACTGCGGTTTTAACTGCGATGATAAATACTGCGCAATGTGCGGAACAAAAATGCCCGAACAGGTTGTTAATCCAAATCCGAATCCGTATGAAAGCGCACCCATAAACAACAATTTTCATCCTGAAAATTTTAATCAGCCGAACACTCCCGATTTCGGTGCAGGCTTTGGCAATCCTAATCCATACAATCAGCCCCAACCACCCGTAAACAACGCAAATTCATATCCGAATAATTTTCAAGGCAGTGCGCCGAATATTCCGCAGGGCAGAATGCCTGTTCCTCCTGCATATCCCGCACCCCCTCAATACAGCAACGCACCGAAAAAGAAAAGCAAGGCTCTGCCGATTATCCTGACCTGTCTTATAGCCGCTGTCATTGTTGCAGGTGCTGTTATCAGCGTTTATTCAGCCTGTACATATAACAAGTCAATCATAACCGATTTATTCGGAGATAATTCCGATGACCACTACATTGACGATGAATATTATCCCGATACGGAATATATTGAAGACGTTGAAACTCACAAAATCAGCGAAACCAAGGAGCTTTCCGACTGCAAAGTTACTCTTACAAGAGTTGAAAAAGACAAGTCTGCGAGCGAAAACAAGACAGGAAACAGCCGTACAAAATTTGTGTTTGAGGTTGAAAACACAACTGATGAATATATCACGCTTACCTATATATATTGCGACGCAACGGATGCTGATGGTAACACCTCGCTCTCCTGGCTGTCGAACAATCTTCAAAACGACGATATCTATTCCGACTATATTGTCCTTGAACCTAACGAAAAGAAAGAGCTTATCTTTGAATATTCCGTACCTAATGACACTGAAAAAATCTGGCTTGATTTAAGCTTTAACAGTGACGGAGATAAGTACGAATACAGCGGAACTTTTGTAGCCGAATAATACAAATACACAAATAAACTAATGGGGCTGTCGCAATAACAGCTCCA
>DKWR01000030.1 GCA_002491825.1 Ruminococcaceae bacterium UBA7147 | reverse complement strand
ACTCCACACTAAATTATAGTTTATCTTGCAATCCGAGCTTATAATTTTACATTTTAAAGACCTGAAAAATGTTGTGAGCGAATGAAAATAGACATATTTTACTATTTTCTGTATTAGAATTAAATATTACTTATTTTCTCTTTAGCTAAAAGCAACAATTTATAAATGTAGTATTGGTTATAATTAACATAGAAAAAAGCAAAATACACAAAACGAAAATAATATTATGTCAATATTGCAAAAATTGTTTTTAAAAGTGCATATAAATCAAATTATCAATTATTATTTATTATTAAAAATGCTTGTAAATTTCCCCGCAATATAGTATAATAAGTTATATCTTGTTATTTTCTGGAAAATATGAAAATAAGTATTGGAGGTTATATTAATGACAGAATCATCTCTTAACGCCTTCAAGGGCACAATCGCCCAGGAAAGGAAGCTGAAAGATGTAATCGCAAAGCACAAGGATATGCCGGGTGCATTGCTTCCCGTTTTGCAGGAGGCACAGGGCATTTACGGCTATCTGCCGATTGAGGTGCAGCAGATGGTTGCAGACGGACTTGAAATCTCATTAAGCGAGGTTTACGGCGTTGCTACTTTCTATTCGCAGTTCAGCCTTACGCCAAAGGGTGAGCACAGAATCAGCATTTGCCTTGGTACGGCGTGCTATGTAAAGGGTGCAGACAAAATCCTTGCGGCCATTGAAGAAAAGCTCGGCATTAAAAGCGGCGAGTGTACCCCCGACGGACTGTTCTCAATTGATTCCTGCCGTTGCGTAGGCGCTTGCGGACTTGCTCCCGTTATGATGGTTGACGATGAGGTTTACGGAAAAATGACCGTTGACCAGGTTGACAAAATTCTTGACAAGTACATTAAGAAAGGGGGCAAATAAGCCGTGAAACTTGAAGAACTCAATAAGATTAAAAAAGAACACGAGCAGATTGTTAAGGTAAGAAAGCTTGTTGCCGCAGAGGGCGAAAAGCTTGCCAAAAAGACAGGCTACCGCAAGCAGGTGCTTGTGTGCGGAGGTACGGGCTGTACTTCTTCAGGCAGTAAAAAGGTAATTGACGCTCTTGAAAAAGCGTTAAAGGCAAACGGACTTGAAAAGGAAATCCTTGTTGTAAGAACAGGCTGCTTCGGTCTTTGCTCACTCGGTCCGATTATGATTGTCTATCCCGAGGGTGCTTTCTATTCACAGGCTACTCCCGAGGGCGTAGAGAGAATCGTTAAGGAACACCTCAAAGAGGGCAAGGTTGTTAAGGAGCTTTTGTATCAGGAAACCGTTCACGAGGACGGCTCGATTATCTCGCTCTCCGAAACAGCATTCTACAAAAAACAGCTCCGAGTTGCACTTCGTAACTGCGGTGTAATTGACCCTGAAAGTATTGATGAATACATAGCTGTTGACGGTTATCAGGCACTTGCAAAGGTGCTCACAAAGATGACTCCCGACGACGTTATCAATGAAATCACAGCTTCGGGACTTCGTGGCAGAGGAGGCGGCGGCTTCCCGACAGGCAGAAAATGGTCGTTTGCAAAGGCAAGCGTCAATGATGTTAAATACGTATGCTGTAACGCCGACGAGGGCGACCCCGGTGCATTTATGGACCGTTCAATCCTCGAGGGCGACCCGCAGTGTATTATCGAGGCTATGATTATCGCAGGTTACGCAATCGGCGCACATCACGGCTTTGTATATATCAGAGCAGAATATCCAATTGCTGTTGAAAGATTACAGAAGGCTATTGACCAGGCTAAAGAGTACGGCTTCCTCGGTAAAAATATCTTTGGCTCGGGCTTTGATTTTGATATGGAAATCAGACTCGGCGCAGGCGCATTCGTTTGCGGTGAGGAAACTGCTCTTATGACTTCAATCGAGGGCAACCGTGGTGAGCCTCGTCCACGTCCTCCGTTCCCTGCTGTTAAGGGACTTTTCGGCAAGCCTACTGTACTCAATAACGTTGAAACCTACGCAAACATTGCGCAGATTATCTTAAACGGCAGTAAGTGGTTTGCATCAATGGGTACTCCCAAGAGTCCCGGTACAAAGGTATTTGCACTCGGCGGCAAGATTACAAACGTAGGTCTTGTTGAAATTCCTATGGGTACTACTCTGCGTGAAATTGTTGAAGAAATCGGCGGCGGAATCCCAAACGGCAAGAAGTTCAAGGCTGCCCAGACAGGCGGACCTTCAGGCGGTTGTATTCCTGCGCTTCACATTGACACTCCGATTGATTACGACAGCTTGCTCGCTCTCGGCTCAATGATGGGCTCGGGCGGTATGATTATTCTTGACGAGGACACCTGTATGGTTGATATCGCCAAGTTTTACCTTGAATTCACCGTTGACGAAAGCTGCGGTAAATGTACTCCCTGCCGTGTCGGTACACGCAGACTTCTCCAGTTCCTCGACAAAATCACGTCGGGTAAGGGCGAGATGGAGGATTTGGAAAAGATTGACGAGCTTGCACGTCATATGCAGACTTCTTCGCTCTGCGCACTCGGTCAGACTGCTCCGAACCCCGTTCTGTCAACAATGAACTACTTTAAGGACGAGTACATCGCCCACATCAAGGATAAAACGTGTCCTGCAGGCGTCTGCAAGGCACTTATGAAATACGAGATTATCCCTGCAAAATGTAAGGGTTGTACGCTCTGTGCAAGAAACTGCCCTGTCGGTGCAATTTCGGGTACGGTTAAACAGCCTCACGTCATTGATCAGGATAAGTGTATCAAGTGCGGACTTTGTATGAGAAACTGCAAGTTCGGCGCAATCTACACACATTAAGGAGGGATAATTATGGATATGGTACATCTTAAAATAAACGGTATCCCTGTTGAGGTGCCGAACAACTATACTATTTTACAGGCGGCAAAGGTCGCTAAAATTGAAATTCCGTCGCTTTGCTATCTTAAGGACATCAACTGCATCGGCGCTTGCCGTGTGTGTGTTGTTGAGGTAAAGGGCAGAAAAGGTCTTATCGCATCGTGCGTTTATCCCGTTGAGGAGGGAATGGAGGTATTCACAAATACCCCGAAGGTAAGAGCGTCAAGAAAAACAACTATTGAGCTTATCCTCTCTACTCACCACAAAAAGTGCCTTTCCTGCGTAAGAGGCAACAACTGCGAGCTTCAGAAGCTTGCGTTTGACTACGGCGTTGACGAAGACAGATTCAAGGCTGAAGAGCCTATTTATGAAATTGACGACCAGTCACCCTACATTGTGCGTGACAACAACAAGTGTATTCAGTGTATGCGCTGCGTTGCAGCCTGCAAGAGTGTTCAGTCGGTTTCGGTTATCGGACCTATCAAGCGTGGCTTTAAGGTTCACGTTGGCTGTGCATTTGAAAAGGGACTCGGCGATTCTCCGTGCGTTGGCTGCGGTCAGTGTATTGTAAGCTGTCCCGTTGGTGCGCTCAACGAAAAGAGCCAGATTGACGAGGTATGGAACGCTATTTCCGACCCCGAAAAGCAGGTTATTTTCTACACAGCTCCGTCAATAAAGGCAACTCTTGGTGAGAGCTTCGGTATGCCTATCGGCACAAACGTTGAGGGCAAAATGGTTTCTGCAATCCGCAGACTCGGCGTTGACAAGGTGTTCAATATGGACTTTACTGCCGACCTCACAATTCTTGAAGAGGCAAACGAGCTTGTTGAGAGAATCACACGCAAGGAAACTCTCCCGATGTTCACTTCCTGCTGTCCCGGTTGGGTTAAGTTTGTTGAGCATTACTATCCCGAGATGATTCCGCACCTTTCAACCTGCAAATCTCCGCAGGGTATGTTCGGCGCAGTGCTCAAGAGCTATTATGCGCAGAAGTATAATCTTGACCCCGAAAAGATGTTTGTTGTCAGCGTAATCCCCTGTACGGCAAAGAAGTTTGAGGCTACACGTCCCGAGCTCCGTACATTTGATTTTGACGATGTTGACGTTGCCCTCACCACAAGAGAGCTTGCTAAGATGATTAAGGGTGCAGGCATCAAGTTTGAGGATATGGACGATGAGGACTATGACGCTCCGTTCAACAAGGCAACTGGCGGCGGTGCAATCTTCGGTGCAACAGGCGGCGTGCTTGAGGCTGCTCTGCGTACTGCGGCAAGAATGCTTGACGGCTCATTCAAGAAGATTGAGTTTACAGAGGTAAGAGGTCCGCAGGAAATCAGAGAGGCAAAATACAGCGTTGCAGGCGTTGAAGTTAAGGTTGCAGTTACTTCCGGTCTTGGAAACGCAAGAAAGCTGATTGAAAAGATTAAGAAGGGCGAAGCTGACTATCAGATGGTAGAGATTATGGCTTGTCCCGGTGGCTGTATCAACGGCGGAGGTCAGCCTGTTCAGAGCGACAGCGTAAGAAACTACGTTGACTTAAAGGCTATTCGTTCAAAGGCTCTCTATGATTACGATAAGCAGTGTAAGTACAGATGCAGTGACGAAAGCCCGATTATCAAGACGATTTACGATGAATTCTTTGACGCTCCCGGCAAACCCAGAGCACACAAACTTTTACATACAAAGTATGTAAACAGAGGAAATCATTAATCAGAATGATACACTAAAATCTCACCCCACCGATTTTGTTCGGTGGGGTGTTTTGTGCATATGTGAAAATTAAAAATGACGCAATTTTCGTATTTTGACTATGCTTTTTTGTAAATAAGCAGCACAAATTCAATTTCGGTAATAAGGCTTTCAAGCATATCAAGTCTGTTCATACCCTCGCTCGGTGTGTGGTAGTAATACGGAGTCATCTGAAACAGAGCTTTGATGTCCTGCTGTGATTCAAGCGCAATAGTGCTTTTAACTTTGATTTTGTCGATAAGCTCCAGACCGTCGGCAGAAGGTGCTTTTTCGTCGTTATAATACGGCTTGTCATAAAGTGCCTTTTTAAGACCGAAAAGATGTTTTTTGCCCGGAACAGCCGTTACAATTACGCCGTCGTTGCTTAAAATCCTTGAAAATTCGGAGCTGTGAAACGGTGCAAAAAGGTGAAACGCAAGCTTTACCGAACCGCTTTTAACGGGAATTGAAGCGATGTTTGCAACAAAAAATTTTGCACCGCAACGCCGTTTTGCGGCAAGCCTAACCATATTTTTGGAAAGGTCAAAGCCGTAAAAATCACGTTTGTATTTTTTAGCAAGGTATGAGGTGTAATAACCCTCACCGCAGCAGATGTCGATAACACTGTCACCGTCAGCGGTGTATTTTTCAACGCAATCTCCTACGGCAGAAGCAAGGGGAGAGTAAAAGCCTTTTTCAAGGAAATCACGTCTTGATTTTGCCATTTCCTTGTTGTCGCCTGTGCTGTCGCCCGACTTGTGGGCAGAAAGCAGATTTACATAACCTTCCTTTGCAAGGTCAAAGCAGTGGTTATTTTCACATATTGCAGTTTTATTTTCAAAGAAAAGCTCGTTTTTGCAAACAGGACAGATAAGAATATTCATATGTAACTTCCTCGTATTATTTGATTCAATAAATATTATATATAACTCAATTTTTAAAATCAATATATTGGTTATAAATAAGCGTAAAATAAAACCCGCCGAGCTAATCGGCGAGCCTTTAAATAAATGACTGCATTTCCTGCTTTGAATCTATGTTGTGGATTTCAGCGAGGATTCTGTTCTGTTCATCCTCCGTCATATTTGAAAACTTCTTCATAGCGTCAGGCTGTTGAGCTAGAGCCATACCAAACCCCAACGGCAAATCCTTATTCATAAAATCACCTCGTAGATAGTATGAGGTATTATTTTATATTTATACATTAACTGTGTATTTTCTGTGTAGATTATATTATTTTATTAATATTAATATAAAGCTATAAATATTGTAAAAGCAGGAGTAATGCAAAAAGACACCCACTTTCGTGAGTGCCTTTGGCGGAGGACAAGGGATTTGAACCCTCGCGCCGCGTTAGCGACCTACTCCCTTAGCAGGGGAGCCTCTTCACCACTTGAGTAATCCTCCGTGCGGTAAAGTTTATTAATAAAATAAATGGCGGAGAGGAAGGGATTCGAACCCTTGGTCCCTCGCGGGATCACTAGTTTTCAAGACTAGCTCCTTAAACCACTCGGACACCTCTCCGTGTTGAAATTATGTTGTTTCAGCAAGAATTATTCTATCATAACTCATTTGTTTTGTCAAGAACAAATTTACAAAAATAATAAGATAAATTAAATTCTCCGAAACTATTTGTGTTTTCAACATTTTATTCCATTATTATTCCGGTAAAGAAAAATCATATATTCCAGAATCCGAGCAGAATTGCAAAGTAGTGGAATACACTTCCTGCAATTGTGAACAGATGCCAGACTGAATGGAAGTACTTTACCTTTTTAATTGCGTAAAATATAATTCCCAGCGTGTAGAAAGCTCCGCCCGCTATCAGAAAAACAAGTGAAATTTTCGGCATTGACGCAATAAGCGGCTTGATTGCAAAGATTATTACCCAGCCCATTGCAACGTAGCAGAAGATTGACGGAATCCTCGCTTTTTCAAGGTTGACGGAATTCATTACGATTCCTAATATTGCCGCACCCCACACAACGCCGAACAGAATCCAGCCGATAACTCCGTTAAGATAATACAGCGTAATCGGCGTATACGTTCCTGCAATCAGAAGAAAAATCGTGTTGTGGTCCATTATCCTGAAAAAAGCCTTTGCTTTTTTGTTTGTGAACGAATGGTAAAGCGTTGACATTGTGTAAAGAATAATCAGCGAAGCTCCGTATATGCAAGAGCTGACAACGCCCCACGCATTGGTGTGAATAACCGAAGCGACAATCAGCACAACCGTTCCTGCAATCGAAAGAGCGGCGCCTACACCGTGCGAAACCGAGTTGAAAATTTCCTCGCCGAGTGTGTATTTTCGTTTTTCAGACATATTTGCCTCCATAGTTTTTGTTTATCTTTAATTATACCTTTTATATTATTTTCTTCAAGACGCTTCGTAATGCAAATTACAAAACCAAAAGCGCCTGTTATTGAGTTTTGGCATAACAGAATTAACGTTGCATTATTCGGAATACAATGGTAAAATAATTCTGAAAGGGTGTGCAATATGAGTATTGTTGTCAGAGCTTACCGCAGTGAGGATATTTTGCAAATGAACCGTGTGTGGAATGAAGTAGTCGAGGACGGAATTGCATTTCCGCAGACGGAAATTCTTGACAGAACAGGCGGAGAAAAGTTTTTTTCTTCTCAAAGCTACTGCGGTGTTGCCGAAAATACCGAAAGCGGTGAAATTGTTGGCTTGTATATTCTGCACCCCAACAACGTAGGCAGATGCGGACATATTTCAAACGCAAGCTATGCTGTCAGTTCGTCATCAAGAGGAAAGGGAATAGGCGAGATGCTTGTAAAGGACTGTCTTGTGCAGGCTAAAAACTGCGGCTTTAAGATTTTGCAGTTCAACGCCGTTGTAAAGACCAACACTGCGGCTCGTCGCCTTTATGAAAAACTCGGCTTTGTTCAGCTCGGAACAATTCCGCAGGGCTTTCTTATGAAGGACGGAAGCTACGAGGACATCTGTCCGTACTATCATATGATTTAAGGAGAATGTATTATGATTATTGATTTTAATAATGAACAAGCAACAGTAATTCCGAATTTCAAAGGCGGAGAAAAGTCAATTTCTGCCAAAATGCACTTTGACGGAGTGAACAGAATTTTGCACGGTGTGCTTGAAAGCGGAGCGTCAATCGGACTTCACACCCACGAAACAAACAGTGAAATTATTTACTTTTTGAGCGGCAAGGGCAAGGTGCTTTACGACGGAGAATACGAAACCGTTGAGCAGGGAATGTGCCACTACTGCCCCAAAGGTCACTCCCACAGCCTTATCAATGACAGCGATAACGACCTCGTATTCTTTGCTGTTGTGCCTGAACAGTAACTCAAAATAAAAACACTTTATTTCCGCAAAATTTCCGCAAAAATCCATTGAAATTTAGAAAAATATATGATATACTTCTGTTCCAAACAAACGGAGGTGTATTATTATGAAAAAGTTTGTTCCGTACGAAAAGCTTTCAAAATCCAAAAAGCGAGAGCTTGACAGAAAAAAACGTGTGACGTGGGGAAGCGTGAATCCCGTCACAAGAAAAGTTGAAAGCAAAAAACACTACAAAAGAAAGTCCCGAAACTTTACTGATTATTCAGACGGTTTCGGGACTTTTACTTTTTATAGCCGACTAACAATTCACGCCATAAAAGCCTCTGCATATTATATTGATATAAACTTGATAAAACAATACGGCACAGTGTAAAAGTGTTGTTACAAAGAATATTTCGGGTGTTTTTATATGAAAAAAAGCGATATAAATGCGTTTGGCATAGTAGGCGGAGATAAACGGCAGCTATTTCTTGCAAAATCGATTTCCGACAGCTGTTGCGATGTGATATTAGGAGGATTTGACAAGCTTTCAAGTATGGGCGCACTCACCCTTGCAGATGTCCATACGGCAATTATTGAAAGCGACGCTGTGATTTTTCCGCTTCCGTCAGTTCGGGCAGACCGCAGTATAAATACTCCGTTCTCCGAGAGGAACGTAATTCTCACCGACGAAGAAACAAGCGAGCTTATGAAAAAGCCTGTTTTTGTTTCAATGCGTGATAAATTCATAAAGGCTTATCCCGAGCTAAAAAACGCTCGTATTTTCGACTATGCCGCAAAAGATGAATTTGCGATTCTCAACGCATTGCCGACAGCCGAGGGCGCAATTGAATGTGCAATGAACAGGTATGAGGGGACGATTTCGGGCAGTAAATGCCTTGTAGTCGGCTTTGGCAGAATAGGAAAAATCCTCTCCAAAACCCTGCATTCGCTTGAAGCGGACGTAACAGTATGCGCCCGCAAGGAAAGCGACTTTGCATATATCACCGCCCTCGGCTACAACGTGCGTGACACACGAAAGCTAAAGAGTATAAGAGGTTATGACATTGTGTTTAACACAGTGCCGTCATTGATTTTTGACAAAGACCTGATTATGAATACCGACAGAAACACGCTGATAATTGACCTTGCTTCAGCTCCGGGAGGGGTTGACTTTGAGGAGGCGCACAAGTTCAGGCTTGATGCGGTAAGAGCGTTGTCGCTCCCCGGAAAATGTGCGCCAAAGACCGCAGGAGAAATAATAAAAACAACAGTTTTCAACATTATAGAGGAGGTTTACAGGTGACAAAAGCAACCATAGGCTTTGCAATGTGCGGTTCCTTTTGCACCTTTTCAAAAGCCTTTTTGCAGATGCAGAGGTTAGTTGATTCAGGCTATAAGGTAATCCCGATTATGTCGCAGAACGCCTACTCAACCGACACACGCTTCGGCAGGGCAGAGGAAATGGTAAAAAAAGCAGAAGAAATTACGGGGGAAAGGGTACTCCACACTTCCGTGCAGACCGAGCCGCTCGGACCTAAAGAAATGTGTGACTTGTTAATAATTGCACCCTGCACAGGAAATACGCTTGCAAAGCTCTCACTCGGAGTTACCGACACGTCGGTGACAATGGCGGCAAAATCACATTTAAGAATACTTCGTCCAGTATTGCTCTGTGTAGCAACAAATGACGCACTCGGGGCGTCTGCGCAGAACATCGGCAGATTGATGAACACTAAAAATATATTCTTTGTGCCGATGAAGCAGGATGACTATGTTAAAAAGCCGAACTCGCTTGTAGCAGATTTTGACAAATTGCCGATTTGTGCAAAATATGCGCTCAGATATGAGCAATATATGCCCGTTTACGAATGAAAAGTAATAAAATTATCAAACAGGGAGCTGCCTAAAAGCACTTGAATCGTAATTGCATATTATTTATGCAATTATAACTTATCAAGCCGCTTTTGACAACTCTCTGATTATATTATGTAAAAATATTCAAATAAAATATTCATTTGCTGTAAATTGCTTAAAAATTTTTGAAAATCTATTTACAAATTTATGAATATATGATAATATAACATTGTAGTGAAACAAAGTCACTACAATGTTATTAATTTATTAAAGAAAAGAGGATTAGTATGAAACTGAAAAAATTATTAATTAATACTTCAATTTGTTTTGTATTGTTATCAATGTTGTCGGTTCCTTTGATGTCTTATTATGCAGCAGAAGTTACGACACAAGATACAACAGATTATACTGTCTCAAAGTCAACATTAGAAAATTATAAAGCCGGTTGGATACCAGATGAGTATGATAGAATTGGTGTAACTTCAGATGACAGTATATTTGGTTTACCTGTAAAATATGACCCGAGAAGTGATAATTTTCTAACCGATACGAAAGATCAAGGAAATACTTTTTTTGTGTTGGATGTATGCCTCTGCCGGTGCAGTTGAACAATATGTCTCAAAAAAATATGGTTCAAAATTTGACATTTCTGAATCACATGGAGCGGTCGCAATTTCTAACAGCATTTATCCTAATAATCCCAATAGTTCAGGTTTTTATCCCAACCAACCTGATTACGGAGGTAATGAAGTTAAAGCATTACAATATTTTACCAACTGGAACACACCGATTTTTGATGAAGATGTTTGCAACTGGAAATCTACAGTTTCTGAATTTTCATATCCGATAACAAAAATAACGGAACCGGTTGTAAATTTAATTGATAATGATTTTTTAAATTCTGACTCATTATTAAATGTAACAGATGCTCATTATGTGAATGTATATGATCAAGTTGCAATAAAAAAATCAATCAAAGAATACGGTGGTGTTGTTACAGGAATAGTATCAAACAATAACTATGGTGAAGATAGTAATGGCGAAAAGAATTTATATATAGGTACAAGTACTAGTAAAATTCTACTTGGACACGAAATTATGATTATCGGTTGGGATGATAATTATTCTAAAGATAATTTTAAACAAGATAACAAACCAACAATTGACGGTGCGTGGCTTGTAAGAAATAGCTATGATAATGCAAACTACTATTGGCTTTCATATCAAGAGGGTTCTTTAAAAGCGGAAGATAATAATATGATTGCTATCGCTGGAGTACAAAAGGCAACGGATAATGAATATATGCTCTCATATGATTACTTAGTACCGGAGTACAACAAAACAGATAAAAATTATTATTTTAATGATGATGTTTATTTTTGTAATGTATTTGATATTTCAACCTACACAAATACATACAATAAAATAAACAAAGTTATGTTTTATGCAAAAACTAATACTTGCAATTATGAAATTAAAATTGTTCAGTTAGGCAACAATGGAGCTTTGCCTAGCAACTTAGATAATTATAGCGCATTGGCGACCGGTACGTGTAATGGTGAAGGCTATGTGACCGCAACTTTGAATAATCCATATTATTTTACTTCTAATAATAAATGTGCGGTTATTGTAAAGCTCTCTCCTATTTCAACAAGTACAAGAATATATATTCCGTATGAAGGTGTATTTTATCGGGGATTAGGTAAACCAATAATAACACCTGAAATAAATTCAGGTGAAAGCTATTTTAGTACAGCAATTAATGATAACGGGATTGTATGGAACGATTGTTTTAGTGATACTACATATGGTGATAGTAATCATAAGGGAAATTTAATCATAAGACCGATTTTAAATAAAAAAAATATCACGCCTGAAGAAGTTACAGTTACACCGAATAAAATAATGGATAATAATAACGATGTCAATATTCAAATTAGTACAAATACTAATCTGTTTAACATTCATACTGCGTCAAATTATATTTTAAGGCAAGATGTTGATTATATAAGAACGAATACCGGTATTACGCTAAAATCAAACTATATCAATTCTCTGAACGGCGCATATACTGAATTGGTTCTGGAGTTTAGTAATGACACAACAAAAATAGTAGTTGTTAATCCTAAATCTATGATTATTGATGTTACAGTAACAGGAAAGCCTATAATCGGTGATACTTTAACAGCAACCTGCGTAGGTGATCCTGAAAAAAACCAATATGATGTAAATTATCAATGGCAAAGCTCTTCAAATGAACAAAATTGGTACAATATTTCAGATGCAACCTCAAATACATATACCATAACGGACAATGATATTAACCGTTTTATAAGAGTTAAAGTAACGGCAAAGCAATTTGGTAATGTTGAATATCCAACTGAAAAGTTCTCATCATCAACCGTATATAAAGTGGTGCTGTTGGGAGATATTGATTTGGATGGAACTGTAACAGTAAATGATGCAATGCTATTAAGTAAATACTTAGCAGAAATGGTAACTCTTACTGAAAGACAGTTATTGACAGCAGATGCCAATAAAGATAATCACATCAATGTAAATGATGTAAGAAGGATACAAGAAATTGCTATGGGAATGTAAATATATATTTTTACTATTGACAACTTATTTATAGTATTATATAATCTTTTATAGCAATATATTACTCATATTACAATTATTAGCAAATGAAAGGAATGAATATATTTATGAAAAAGGTTATAGCTGTTCTATTAACTGTTGCTATGCTGGCTTCTGTATTATGCATGAATGTTTCAGCTGCAGAAACATCAGTTACAAAAGAAAAACTCCAATTATTAACCGAATATTATAGGGGTTCATCCGGTATTATGGGCATACCTATTGTACATTATCAATATAATTATGCGTGGAAGGCGGCTGAAGATGTTTTAGGAGACGAAAACTCTACCGAAGCAGATTATCAGAATGCCCTTGACGTGTTAAAAAACGATGCATTAAATAATGTATTTGTGTATTATTATTATGCCGAAGCTACATACGGGCTTGCATTAAAAGAAGAAAATTACAACAACTGGTATTCGGAAGAAGATTGGACTGATTTTCAGAATAAGCTTGCCCAGTTAAAGGTTGTACTAGACGAAAATAAAGGAAATAAAGTGGAAGAATCTTTTGAGTCAGAGCTAGCAAATGCATATCGTGCTTTGATGGGCAGTTATAATAAGATGACAAACGCATACACCTTAAAAGGAGACCTGAATAAAGACGGCGAAGTAAACGTTTTAGATGTTACGCTTCTTCAAAAATATCTTGCAGGCACTGAAAACCTGACCGGCGCACAGAAAATGCTTGCAAATGCAGAAGAGTACGAAAATCCGAAAATAACAGAGGCTACTTTAATTCAGAAGTATGCTGCAGAACAGATAAGCGAATTCCCTGACTATGGTAATTTTTTTGCTGAGGATGAAAGGGTAAATTATCTTGATGAAAATTTAGTGTATGAAAGAACATTAAACTTTAACATTTGTCCTCGTAAAGCAAGTCCTCAAATTTATCGTATCAGCAATGAGTACAAATACCAACAATACGATATTATATTTGGTTATTATCTTTGGTGTAATCAGAACGGATATGAACCGTAATTAATTGAATATTTTCAAAGAGTCGGCTTGTTGTCGGCTCTTTTTTAACAGCAAAAATTCTTATATTACAAATTTAAAGAAAAATGGAATAATTATATTGTGTTTTTGTATAATATGTAACAAGAATATTTATTTAGAATGTACAAATTTTGTATTTTTTTTGTAAAGCACTGGATTTTTTCAAAAAATGTGTTATTATATAGATGTAAACATTATGGCGTATTAGAATAATAATTCTGCGTTTTGGTGTTTACAATGCAAATACCGAAGGAGCTGATGAAATGAGCTGCGATAAAATTATCACAATAACAAGACAATTTGGTTCGGGCGGACACGAAATAGGCGAAGCCCTTGCAAAGAAGCTTGAAATTCCATTCTATGATAAAGAGCTTATTTCGCTCGCCGCCAAGGAAAGCGGCGTTTGTCCCGAAGTGTTTGAAGATGTTGACGAAAAGGCTACCAACAGCCTTTTGTATTCGCTGTCAGTAGGACTTTACAACTACGGCAACGGTTTTTCGTCAATGGGTGATTTGCCCGTAAATGACCGTCTATATATTTTACAGCATAAGATTATTAAAGAGCTTGCAGAGAAGGAAAATTTTGTAGTAGTCGGAAGATGCGCCGATTATGTGTTGAAGGATAATCCGAATATTGTGAAGGTATTTATTTATGCAGATATTGACAGCAGAGTAAAAAGAGCTGTTGACAGACGTGATATAGATCCTGCAAGGGCTAAACAGGCGGTTATCAAAGCAGATAAAGCAAGAGCAAATTACTACAGCTTTTATTCAGGTAAAAAATGGGGCCTGGCTGATAACTACGACCTGTGTATTAACAGCACACATATTTCAACCGAACAGGCAGTTGAGATTATTTTGAGCTATCTTAATATTCTTGACAAAAAATAACCTGCATATATGACCATTTCCTGAATATACTATAATGTTTATGAAGGAGGTGTGAATATGAAATTCATCGTTATGGATCTTGATGATTTTATCTTCGGTAACGAAGAATGGCACGAGAGTGAAAGATAATCATTTATTTTGAGGAATTTTAATTTTGAAAATATAATTTAGGTTATTTTTCATTTGACATAAAATCACACAAAAACGGAGGACACAAGATTGTATCCTCCGTATTTTTTGTGCCCCTGAAACGAAACGAGGGCTTGCATATCAATTAACAATTAACAAAGTACAATTAATAATTATGCACTATGCATTATGAATTATGCATTGAAATTAGCTGTTGTTGCCGATGAATGAAAGCGGGTCGGCGTAGTTGCCGTTTACCTTTACGGAAACGTGAATGTGGTTTTTGTCGCTCGCCTCATAAGGTACCGAGCCGACAGTGCCGATTTTGTCGCCCGATGTCACCGAGTCGCCCTCGCTTACGCTTATGTCGCCCAGACCGCTGTAAATGCAGACGGCGTCATTTGCTGATATTTCAACGGTTTTGCCGTACATTCTGTCCTCGCTCACCTTTGTCACAGCACCGTCAGCCATTGCGCAAACGTCGTCGCCAAGCTCGCCTGCAAAGTCAACGCCGAGATGAGGCTTCCACACGTTCGGCGTTTTAAAATACACGCTCTCCTTGCTGAACTCACGAAGAATGTTGTTCGATTTCAGCGGATAGGTAAGCGTTAAATCGGTTGAAAGCATAGTTTCAAGTGCGTCCTCGGAAGGCTCGGTATTCGGTTGAGTTGTATTCTCCTGTGAAACGGCAGTCACCTTCGGAATAGTCGAGTCAAGCTTCGGCTCGGCAAGCGTTTCCTTAACTCCCGTAACAACCTGATTTACCTGTTGCGCCTGCGTTGTTTCGGTCTGCGGATTTTTCGCCTTTTGCGGAACAGACATTGTGTTGTATGTTGAGTAAATCGCCATACTAACGGCTATAAGGCAGATAGAAAACGCAGTGTAAAAGCCGATTTTTTCTCTGCGGCTGCGTTTTTTTCGCCCTCTGTTTCTGTTATAATAATCGCTCATAGAAGCACCTCCGCAATTATTATTGTCAGAGATACTCTGTTTATACAGATTTTTCAAATTAATGACGTAATTTATAAAAAACATTATTCGTCAAAATTTATGAACAAATATATCGGTTTACACTGCGTTTTATGAAACAAAATAACTATTGTATTTATAAGTTTTGAGTGGTATAATTATCCATAGGGTATAATACTTCTAATATAGAAAATTAATAAATCGGTCTTATTTACTGACCGTATTGTATTGTGTGTTTATTTGGGTGATAATATGAAAAAACTGGTTATTTTTGGTTTCGACGGAACCTTAGCAGATACATCTCCGGGAATACTTTACTGCTTTAACACTACTGCAACGGCTATGGGCTATCAGCCTGTTGACCACGACGCTCTATACGGGGTTATCGGAATTCCGCTTGAAAAGGGATTTCGAAAGCTTTTCGATATGAAGGACGACGAAATTGAATATGCCGCTAAAAACTACAGCAAGCTCTACTCGCAAAAGGGTAAGGAGATGTTCTCGCTGTATCCGGGTATTGAAAACACTCTTAAGGAATTAAGAAAAGATGGTTGCAAGATTGCGATTGCAACACAGAAGCACAGAATGTTTACATCCGATATGCTCGAGGTTCACGATATTGCCGACTTGTTTGACGCTGTCTGCGCAACAGATGTCAATACTAACCTGACAAAGAAGGATTTGATTTTGCAGGCTTGCGAGCAAACGGGCTTAAGCGTTGAAGACGCAATTTTAATAGGCGACAGCGATGTTGATGCCGAGGGAGCAGAAAAGGCAGGAATTGACTTTGGTGCGGCGCTTTACGGCTGGGGTTTCAGAACGAAAGAAGATGCCGAGAAGTATAATTGCAAGATATATTTTAATTCTTCAGATGAAATATTCCTGAAATTATCTATGCTCTGATTTGCTGATTGTTGAATAATTTTTAGGTAAAAATTTTGTTTATATTACTTTGCACGTTCAACCGTTTTATGATAATATGCAAGCCTGATTTTGATGTATATTGACGTTGAAATATACATTGTACAGCATAAAATCAAGCAAATAAAAAGGTTGACAATTCATATAATCTAAGTTATAATTATAAAGCTGTCGCAAAAGTGACAGCATATCGAGGTGTAGCTCAGTTTGGTAGAGTGCTTGGTTTGGGACCAAGATGCCGCAGGTTCAAGTCCTGTCACCTCGACCAGTCGAGTGTCTCGACACGCAAATCGCGTATCGGGGCATTCTTCTTTTTTGAGTTAATTTCTCGCATCAAGAGTGACATCTTTTTTATATCCTATTGACATGAGAGAGTAACAAAAAAGATTTCACCAAAAAAAGCTCGATTATATCGGGCTTTTTGCATTTTGTGGAGCGTTTTATTAATAGGTATTGATGTCAAGAATGACTTTTTTGCTTGTGTCATCTCCCGAAAACTTTCATATTATTATAGTGAAATAATATATTATTTCGATTAATAAATGAAAGAAGTTTTAAAATTTATGACAGAATTATCAGATTATCCAAAATCTGATTGTGTCAGAGTTTTTGATATTGAAGCTATATCTATACCGATAGTTTATAATAAATACGGCGACTATGACCCTAACGGGATGATGTATGTTCTAAAAAGGATTCCGAGCGTATTCAGCGAGAAGCAAGAGAAAGGTTTTCGATGAATCCTCCGCAGCCATACAAGGAAGTTCAGCCTCTTGTGATAAGAGCAAATGAGGGTGATGAAATTCAGGTTAATTTTTACAATAAGCTTGACAGAAGAACGTCTATCCACGTTCAGGGACTTAAATATAACGTCCTGAACTCCGACGGAGCAGAGGTCGGATATAACCCAGATACCACCACAAGAGATTTTATCAGCTACAAATGGTATGCGGAAAGAGAGGGAGTTTATCTCTTTTCCGATATGGGTGATATGAGAAGCGGCGAGGACGGTACGAATGTACACGGCTTGTTCGGCGCAATAATAGTTGAAAAGCTGCAGTCAAGTTGGTTTGACCCTGTTTCGGGTGAAGAAATCGAGAGTGGCTTATTTGCAGATATTTATAATCCAACCGAGCCGTCGTTCAGAGAATATGCAGTGTTTTTCCACGATGAGCTTGAAATAAAGAATAAGGACGGAGAACAGCCTGTTGACCCGCACACGGGACTTCCGAACGGTACTACGGGTATAAGCTACCGTTCCGAGCCTATGCGAAACCGCTTGCCGCTTGGGCATATGCACGAGGGCGTTACATATGAGGACATTTCAATGAGCTCTTGGTCTTACGGCGACCCTGCACCCCCGATTCTGAGAGCTTATGCGGGTGACCCGTCAACTCCGCTTTTAAAGGCTTATGCAAAAGAAAGAGTGATAATCAGACTGCTTATGCCTGTCGATAATCCGAGAAACATCAGCTTTGTATTGCACGGTCACAATTGGCGTGCACAGCCTGACGACCCGTTTTCAACTGTTATCCCTGTACAGGGAGCAATAAGCATAGGCGGCGTTTATAACATTGAGCTTATAAACGGCGCATCAGATGTTCCCGGCGACTATCTGTACCGTTCCGGTTCGCTCAGATGGGATGTTGAATCGGGCATGTGGGAAATTTTCAGAGTGATGAGCCGCAGTATAAGATACAGATGCGAGTGTATATGCAGAAACATCGGTCACTGGTGGGAAGAACAATGGTATGATAAGTATATGTAAAAATTTAAAATAATAACAAATCAATCGTTTTGCAGTGCAGAACGGCTGATTTTTTGTTTCAGTAAAATCATACCTGAATAAAACAATCATTTCCGCACATATTACAATCGAGGTGATGAAAATGGCAAAACAGGGAATGAAACGTATGGAAAGAACCCATACCCAGCCACGAAACGAACAGGCGACTGTTCCTGAAATACAGGGAAAAGCAAAGCACAGCAATGTAAAAGCAAACCCGATTATAGCAGGCACAAAAGCACCGTCGCTCAAGGTTTATCATACTGCTCCGTTTGAACAGGAAAAGCCGATTTCGCCGATTTATTCCACAATCGACAACGACCTTGCAAGGGACAACCTTGAAAACGACGTCACAGCGGCTGACCTTGAAGAACTGTAATTTTCGGCTATGACAGATAAAAATGAATGCGAAATCAACAAAATATCGGTATGGGAGAGCTCTGTAAGTCTGCCGCAATTTCCGACGCTTGACGGTGATGCTCATACCGATGTTTTAATCATCGGCGGAGGTATTGCAGGAATCCTGACTGCGTACTTTCTTCATCAAAACGGCGTTAAGTACGTACTTGTTGACATGGGCAGAATATGCTCGGGAATCACGCACAACACCACTGCAAAGATAACGTCACAGCACGGTCTTATATATCATAAAATTTTTGCCGACAGGGGAGCGTATTCAGCGCAGCTGTACCTCAAAGCAAACGAGCTTGCACTGGAAAAATATTGCGAGCTTTGCAAAAATATCGACTGTGATTTTGAGCGCAGGGATAACTACGTTTATTCGGTTTACAACCGAAAAATTCTTGAAAAAGAAATGAAAGCACTGCAAAAAATCAGGAGTAATGCCGAGTTCTGCGAGAATGTTATCATACCGAAAAAGACAGTCGGCGCGGTGAAATTTCCGAATCAGGCGCAGTTCAATCCGCTGAAGTTTATTGATGCAATCTGTGACGGTCTGAATATTTATGAGAACACCTTTGTAAGCGAGATGATAGGAACAACCGCCGTTACACAAGGCGGAAAAATCTACGCCGACAAGGTGATTGCGGCAACGCATTTTCCGTTTATCAACAAGCACGGCAGTTATTTTCTGAAGCTATATCAGCACCGTTCCTACGTTATTGCGCTTAAAAATGCGCAGAATGTTGACGGAATGTATGTTGATGAGAACAGAAAGGGAATGTCGTTTCGGAATTACGGCAAACTTCTGTTGATAGGCGGAGGAGGTCACCGAACAGGGAAGCAGGGCGGCAACTGGTGCGAGCTTCGTGCATTTGCAAAGACGGTTTATCCGAAATCACGTGAAGAGTATTTCTGGGCGGCACAGGACTGCATAAGCCTTGACGGAGTGCCGTATATCGGGCAGTACTCCAAACGGACTCCGAACTTTTACGTTGCCGGCGGATTCAACAAATGGGGTATGACGTCATCAATGGTTTCGGCTATGATTTTAAGCGACCTAATCCTCGGAAAGCAGAACGATTTTGCCGAAGTGTTTAACCCGTCACGCAGTATTTTAAAGCCACAGCTTTTTGCAAACGGCTTTGAAGCAACCAAAAATCTGCTCACCGTTAGTGAGCACCGATGCCCCCATCTCGGCTGTGCGCTAAAGTGGAACAGAGCCGAAAATTCGTGGGATTGCCCGTGCCATGGTTCACGTTTTACGGAAAGCGGAGAGGTGCTTGACAATCCTGCAAACGGAACATTCAAATAATATATCAAATAACCGCTCACATTTTTGACTTTGTGGGCGGTTATTTCTATACAAAACAATTATTAACAATAAATTGAAAATTTAGTATTCAAGAATAACGGCTGATTTTGCGGATTTCATAACTGATTAGCCAAAGCTAACACGAAAATCAACTATCAATTACACTCTTTTCGACTATGTATTTTCAGATTAAAAATATATAATAATTATGAACGAAAAACGGAAATATTATTTATTTTAACAAGAAAGGACGATAATCTTGACTAAAAAGCATTTGTTTAAATCTGTTATGTCATGATTGCTCTGCCTGTGCTTGCTTTCAGGCACGACTGTTATGTCGGCGGCATACGAAGCAGATAACAATTCCGCTATAGCTTATCAGTTTAGCGGTACTGACGCATCTACTCCCGGATATGCCGAGGGTACAATTACGTTTACGCCTGCTGATAAAGGCAAATACAACCTCTATTGGGCAGATGACGAAAAAGCGCTTTACGGATATTATGAAATCGACCGCATACAATTCAAAATCAAAGAGGAGAGCAGGTGCAAGATAAGCGATATGTTAAGACAGCTTGTTGCAGTTATGGAAAGCGGCGATGAATACAAGCTGTTAAAGGTCAATGCAGTGTTTATGAATATCTATCATCTGCTTCTGACCGAGTGTGCGGTAGAAAAGAAAAATCTGCTCCCGATAAATATGCCCGATAATTTTGCCTATGCAAAAACAATAATTGAGTACATCGGCTGTAATTATACGGAGAATATTAATTTAAAAGATATGGCTGACCTTGTCGGTCTTATGTCTTCATATTTTTCGAAGTATTTTAAGAATATTACAGGTACTAATTTCACTCAATACCTCAACAGCGTTCGTCTTGAACACGCACTCAACGAAATGCTGTTTAAAGGGCAGACGGTCACAAAGGCGGCTATGAACAACGGTTTTCCGAATGTAAAGTCGTTTATTGAGATTTGCAAAAAAATCTACGGCTGTACACCAATGGAATATAAAAAGCAGAAAATTGCTGAAAAATAAACATCTCTTCATAATTCAAAAACAAGCACAGCGCAATTGCTGTGCTCGTTTTTTTGTACTTATGCTGTTGAACGCTGTCGTAAACCGTGGTATAATAAGATGTAATAATATTTATGATCTAAACTATAATTTAGCCGAGTGC
>DKWR01000004.1 GCA_002491825.1 Ruminococcaceae bacterium UBA7147 | reverse complement strand
TGGGCAAGCTGACGGAAAATATGCTAGCAAGATGTGCAAACAGCTTTCTGCGTGATTTATTCAGTGGTTCCTAAAAATTAAGGAGGAAAAAGTATGAACAATCAGAATGTAAAAACAAAAACAGGCTCAAATGTAAACGTAAAGCTGATTACAATGACCGCTATGTTTGCGGCTCTTGTAACGGTTACGACTGCATTTATTAAAATCCCCTCTCCCCTCGGTTACTCACACGCAGGCGATTCAATGATTTACCTCGGCGCAAGCATTCTTCCCGGACCTTTCGGAATTATTGCCGCATCAATCGGCGGTGCACTTGCCGACTTAATTGCAGGCTATCCGCAGTGGGCAATTCCTACGGCAATCATCAAGGCTTTCAACGCCGTTCCTTTTGTACTCTGCGCAATGATGCTTAAAAAGCACGGCAAGGGTGACAAAATCATCAGCATTCCCAACCTTCTTATGCTGATTCCCACAACAATGGTTACTGTCGGCGGTTACTTCATTGCAAACGGTCTTATGTACGGCTGGGCAGCTGCAATCGGCGAGCTTGCAACATGGTGGCTCCAGCCCGGCGTCGGTGCACTCATCTTCATTGCATTAGGCGCAGGTCTTGACGCAATTAAATTCAAGCAGAAAATGCTCCCCAGAGTTTTGAGGTGATTGTATGGCAAACACAAGCGAAGAAATACTTTATGTCTACAAGGACAAGGTTTATCTTAACATAACAAACAAATGTCCTTGTGCCTGCACATTCTGCATTCGCAGTAAAAAGGACGCAATCGGCGACGCAACTAACCTCTGGCTCAATCACAATCCGAGCTTTGAGGAGGTCAAAGCCGCAATTGACGCATTTGATTTCACGGGATATAACGAAATAATTTTCTGCGGCTACGGCGAACCGACAAATTCTTTTGACGTGCTCGTGAAAACCGCACAGTACATTCGCAGTAAGCTTGATATAAAAATCAGAGTTAATACAAACGGACTCGGAAGTCTTGTAAACGGCAGAGATATTTCAGCTGAGCTTTGCAGTAACGTTGACGCTGTTTCAATCAGCCTTAACTGTTCAAACAAGGAGGATTATCTCAAAACTGTCCGTCCGAAATTTGGCATTAAATCCTTTGACGAAATGCTCGACTTTGCAAAAAAGTGCAGAGCACTCACCGAAAACGTCGCACTCTCGGTTGTTGACGTAATCGGCGAAGAAGAGGTTGAAAAATGCAAAAAAATTGCAGATAGACTGAACATTCCTCTGCGTGTCAGAAAGTACGACAACTCATCAGACAACTAACAACACATCACCATATTTCCCATTTTCAAAACAGGCATCGTCAGGGTGTCTGTTTTGTTGTATTTTCATTCCATATTTTTAAACTAATTAAAAATCAAAATCTGCTTATAATAAAATTAATGATTCAAAAGGGCAGGTTTTTGTTGTGAGGAATAGGAATTTCAGGCTTACGATGTCGCTTATCATAAACGTAATCATAATTGTTCTTGAGATAATCGGGACTGCAATCTGTGCAGGCGGTACAGGGCTTGAAATGTTCAGTTTCTACACTACCGACAGCAATATTTTTGCCCTGACTGTATGCATAGTTTTTGCATTTTTTACGGCTCGTTCACTGTTTTCGCCAAAAAAACCCGATATACCAAAGCCCATTAGGACGCTGAAATACATTTCCGTTTGCTGTCTGAACGTCACTTTTGTTGTGGTTGTCACAATTTTTGCTCCCGTTTTCGGTGAGGGAGGATATGAATATATGCTGTTCAACGGCGACTTCCTTTACTTTCACTTTTCCTGTCCTCTGCTTTCACTTATCTCGTTCGTGCTTTTTGAGGGCGGTACAAAATACGACGTCGGCTTATCATTTGCCGCAACAATTCCCACCTTTATTTACGCTGTTGCAGCCGTAATTCTGAATCTGCTTTACGTTATTGACGGTCCTTATCCTTTCCTGTGCATTTACGAACAGCCGCTGCACCTATCAATTCTTTGGCTGATTTTATTTATTGATATTGCGTTTTTGTCAGCGTCGCTTATTCAGAAGTTAGGGAGTTCTTTTTCAGCTTTTTCAGAAAAAATCAAAAGCTGAAATATATTTGCACAAGCAAAAAAATGACTGCAATCAGAAATCACTCCGATTGCAGTCAAAATTTTACTTTCTTTATAGGCAACTGCCCCAAAAACGGTCGGCAAAACAGGTTTTGTTAAAATCAATCTGTCTGCTCAATTTGCGTGTCGAGGCACTCGACTTATTCTCCCTTAAGCACAACCGTTGTTGCGGTGTGATTTACGGCTTTTAAGTATTTTCCGAAAACGTCCTCGGTCTTCAGTTTAAGGCTTGAGGTGTTCACACAGGGGTGACAGCCGACGTATTCGTCTTTTAAAACGTCTTCATCGACAAGCAGTTTTACGTGATTGTCCCTGTCGTTCATCAGTCCCATAACGCTGACCGCACCGGGCTTTATGTCGAGGTACTCAAGCATTGCGTCTGGAGATGCAAACGAAAGTCTTGCGCTGTTAATCTGGCTTGAAAGCTCCTTTGTTTTGAACGGTTTATCACCCGGCATCATCAAAAGATAAAAGTCTGTTTTCTGCCTGTTGCAAAGGAAAAGATTTTTGCAGATTACCACATCAAGCACTGCGTCAATCCTGTTGCAAGCTTCCATTGTGTCGGCGTGCTCGTGGTCGGTACGGAAATACTCTATGCCAAGGCTGTCGAGTAAATCATAAACCCTGACTTCTCTTTCTTCCCTGCCGCTTATATCTTCGGGACGTCCTTTGTATAACTCCATAAAACCTAACCTCGATTAATAATATACATCAAGCGACTTATAATAATCGCTGTTCTCGTTAATGGTATTGTCGCTGTTAAGAACACCTATTTCCTTTAAAGCGCTGATTGTATTTGTGTAGCTCTTGGGGATAAGGTAGGTTTCCTTCTTCGGCATACTATCATATATCGAAAAGCTTCCGCCTATTATATCAGTAACCAAATCACTCGGATTTGAGTAATTGTTTTCTCCCGTATTCACCTCAAGCAGGCAGACTGCGTCGGGATATTCTTTCTGATAATCTTTAAATTCCTTGCTCTCGTAATAAGAAGAAAGTCCGTAATAATCCGAATAGAGCGAAACGTCATCTTCAGCAGGAGCAAGCACAACGGAAATATCACTGTTATCAGCCTTGAAGTCCTTTCGGAAAGCTTCGATAACCTTACCGAAATCCTCCTTGCTCTTGTCGGTGTCCTCAGAAGCACAGCCTGCATAGGATTTTGCTTTTACGATTACACTTGAAATATCGTTCTGCTTTGCATTAAATGCCGCAGTATATTTTTCGGTGTATGTCTTTGTGTTTACAATTTCACTTGTCTTAATAGTATCACTTGAAAATAAACCATATACAGAAGCAGAATATATTCTTGTTACAACTCTGCCGTCATTCATCTTGTAAGCGAAGCTGTACTGCATTTTGTCTAAACCTATTTTCATATTATCGACAAGCATATCGTACCATACGCTCTGGAATTTTTTATCCGATGAAAAATCCTTGTCGGTAAGAAGCAGGTTGTGAGCAGATACGATTGAATTAACGCTGTCCTTATCGGCAAAATCCTCTGCCGAATTTCTGACAATCTTGTTTAAGTTGCTGTCGCTTTCTCTGTAGAAGTTATGTGAGTCAATAAGTCCTGCACTCTTAACATCGTCGGCTTTCGGAATGAATGTGTTATATCCGAAAACATCATAGTTGCACAAAGCCATAACCGCAACTACAACTACTACCAAGCCGCCGAGCGGAATTGAAGTCCTGATAAGCTTTGAAAAGCCCTTATAGAAAATCAGGTGAGCGATTACAAACGCAGGCACACTGCCGAGTATAAAGCCGAAAACAAAGCCTAAATATCCGTTTCCGAGCACATTGAGCGAGCCGAAAAGCACTCCGAGGAACATTCCGACAAGGAACGCTACGAGCACCTTTACAATGTGGCAGGGTAGGTAATAAGCAAACGAAGCCTGTGCACGTTCTGCCTTCCTTCTCTTTACGAGGAATGCAGACGCTATAATGCAGACAGCCGAGAAAATCAGCCAGTAAATTATGTTGATTCCGTCATATGCGGCAAGGGGATTCAAAGCGTTCATTATAAAATGGTTCTTGAAAACACCTGTGTAGCTGCCGTAGAAAAATCCGTTGGCTACGCCCTTGATAAACATTGCGGAAAGCGGATAAGCAACGCAAACAGCAATGAACATAATTACCGAGTTAAGCGTTGTTCCGCAGCAAACGGAGATTAATCCGTATGCCGAAATACTCGCAAGCGTTCCCATAAGGAGCTTTACGTATATGTTAAGAGCCTCGTTCACTATCGGCTGACCAAAGCACATTGAAACTATAAATATAATTCCCAAAAAGAACATTGCAGGAATAAGCGTAAAGAGATAAGCCGAGGCTGACTTTGAAACAAACAGCATAATTCTGCTTATCGGAAGTGAGCCGTAAAGGTCAGCCTTACGCTTGTTGTGCAGATAAGAAAAAACCTTAACGGTGTAGATTATCGCAAAAATTATAGTCAGCAAATAAACTACCTGAGAGGCAGCAACCTGGAAAAATCTTACTGATGCTGCAACTACGTCAGTTGTATTTGGAACCACGCTAAACGAAGAATAATATAAATCATAAGCAGTATTATTCTGTGAATAAAATCCGACTACGAGGCAAAGCGTCAGAATAATAGTTGTGAAAACAGCGGCTAAAATAGCATAGACCGCCATTGTTCCGGTACAGGACTTTAAGTCCCATTTAAAAACGGAGTATGCCTGCTTTAGCTTTTCTTTAAAGGATACTGTTGACGTCATAGCCTGCTGCCCCCATTTCACTTATAAATATTTCTTCCAGAGTGAGCGGCATAGCCGAAATATACGCAGGATTAAGCGCATTGAGCTGCGGCATAAAATCTTCTTCCGTTCCTCTGATTGTAACGTTAAATACGTTGCCGTTCTGCCATACGTTTACAACGTCAATTCCTTCAAAAATGTTAGGCACAAGCGGAATTTCCGAGAACGCAACCTGAACCTTTCTGAAACATAGTCTTAAGGAGTCTATATCACGCTCCATAAGCATTTTTCCCTTGTGCATAAGGCAGATTCTGTCGCACAAATCCTCAAGCTCACGCAGATTGTGCGAGGCTATAATAACCGTCATATTGTGCTCGGACACCTGTTCAATAATTATTTTTTTGAGCAAATGGCGCACAACAGGGTCAAGACCGTCGAATATCTCGTCAAGGAAAAGGTATTTCGGACAGGTTGAAAGTGCAAGAATAAGAGCCGCCTGACGTTGCATACCCTTTGACATATTAATTATTTTAGCGTCACGCTTAATCGGGAAAACCGAGCAGAAGCGATTGAACTGTTCCTCGCTCCAGTTCGGATAGAGATTTCTGTAAAGAAAAGCGGTGCTGTTTATTGTGCTGTTGTTGTAGAAAAACGGGAAGTCGGGAATGAAGTAGCATTCGCCCTTTGCCGCAGGATTGTCAAAAAGCTTTTTTCCTCCTACAAGTACTTCGCCGCCGTCGGGCTGATAAACTCCCGATAAAAGTCTTAACAAGGTTGACTTGCCGCTGCCGTTGCTGCCGACAAGACCGACAACAGAGCCTTCGCTTATCGTAAGGTTCATATTGTCAACAGCAGTGACCTTGTGAAACCTCTTTGTAAGGTTTTTTAACTCAATCAAAATCTTTACCTCCCTTAAAGGTATTTTCGAGTATTTCGGTCATTTCCTCCTTACTCACGCCAAACAGGCAGGCGTTTTTAGCCGCCTCCTTGAAATTTTCAAGCGCAAGCATCTTCTGGGCGCAGTTCTCCGTAAGCTTGTCTGTTAGGAAACTGCCACGTCCGACTGTGGAAAAAATGTATCCCTGACTTTCAAGCTCTCTGTACGCCTTTGCAACAGTATTTGGGTTTATTCCGAGCTGTGAGGCAAGAATTCTTACAGGCGGAAGCTTGTCGCCCGACTTGAATACTCCTGCCGAGGCTAACTTGATTATGTTCGTGCAGAGTTGCTCATAAATCGGCACTCTTGAAGCAAAATCAATCTGAAACATAATTAACCTCCTTGTATTGTATTAATAGTTTTAGTACACTTTTATAATAATACAAAATTGCAACAGTGTCAACTGTTTTTTAGTGTGTTTTCTAATTATTAAACGCAGATTAGATAAAGCTTTATCGTTTAAAATATTTTGGCAAACTACTTGAAAAAAACGACAAATAGTGTTATCATTAAAAAAGATAACGCATTGACGGAGAAAGTAACATTCAATGCGTACCGCTAAAGAGAATATGCGCCTTGGCTGAAAGCGCATTGCGGTGCCTGTAATGTGAAGTTCGCTCCCGAGCGGTGAGGCTGAATTTTAGTAGGCTTCAACGGCTGACACCGTTAAATGTCAAGGAAGTGTTTGCTTCTAATTGATGCAAAAATCAGGGTGGTACCGCGGATTATTTCGTCCCTGCGTAAGTTTACGCAGGGGCTTTTTTATTTTTAAATTACGGAGGTATTTATGGACCAAATTGCTGTTTTAAAAGAAGAAATTACAAAAAAGCTTTCCGAAACTGCCGACCTTATTGACCTTGATAAAATCAGGGTTGCTTATCTCGGCAAGAAGGGCAGTATCACTGCCTTGTTAAAGGGAATGAAGGACCTCTCTCCCGAAGAAAGAAAGTCGTTCGGCGCAGAGGTAAACAAGCTCAAAACCTTTGCGGCTGAAAAAATTGAGGAAAAAATCACTGAACTCAAAGAAAAGGAAGTTGAGCGTGAAATTGCGTCAATGCCGCAGTTTGACATCACAACTCCCGTAGACCTTACAAGAGGTTCTTATCACCCGATTACTCTTGTTCAGCGTCAGTGCGAGTCAATCTTTAAGTCAATGGGATTTACCGTTGAGGACTACCCCGAGGTTGTAACCGACTACGAGTGCTTTGAGTCACTCAATATTCCCAAACACCACCCCGCACGTGATATGCAGGACACATACTATCTTGACAACGGTCAGCTTTTAAAGTCACAGACCTCTGCCGCACAGAACGCTATCCTTAAAAAGTACGGCAAAAATCTTGTTGAAAACGGTGTTCCGATTAAGGCTATCTTCCCCGGAAGATGCTTCAGAAACGAAGCTACAGACGCCTGCCACGAAAACACCTTCTTCCAGATGGAGGGCGTTATGGTTGACAAGGACATTTCAATTTCAAACCTCATTTTCTTTATGAAAACTATGCTTTCAGAGGTATTCAGAAAGGACATCAAGGTTCGTCTGCGCCCCGGCTTCTTCCCGTTCGTTGAACCCGGATTTGAGCTTGACATAAGCTGTCTTATCTGCGGCGGTGACGGCTGTCCTTCCTGTAAGCACAGCGGCTGGCTTGAGCTTTGCCCCTGCGGAATGATTCATCCGAACGTTTTAAGAGAGGGCGGAATTGACCCCGAAGAGTACACAGGCTTTGCGTTCGGTCTTGGTCTTACAAGACTTGCAATGATGAAGTACGGAATCAAGGACATCAGAGATTTAAACAGCGGAAGCCTTAAGTCGCTTTCACAGTTTACCGATGATGAATAAGGAGGGTATCTAATATGTTTTTATCAATGAACTGGATTCAGGATTTTGTTGACCTTTCAGGTATTGACAAGCTTGAGCTTATTCATAAGTTTTCTCTTTCAACCGCCGAGGTTGAAAACGAGATTTTCCATAAAGGCTCGGACATCAGCGGAATTGTTGTTGCCGAAATCAAGTCGGTTGAAAATCACCCCGACTCAAAGAAGCTCCACCTTTTAAAGGTTGACGCAGGCAACGGCGAGCTTACCGACGTTGTATGCGGTGCGCCTAACGTAAGAGTAGGTATGAAAACCGCCTTTGCACAGGTTGGTGCGAAAATCGGCGATATTACAATTTCTCCACGTCCGCTTGCAGGCTTTACTTCAAACGGTATGTGCTGTAGTGAGGCTGAAATCGGAATTTCAGACGACAACTCGGGAATTATGGATATTACCGACGACGTTGCAAACGGCACCGACATCAAGGATGTTTACGAGGTTGACGATATTGTATTTGAGGTTGACAATAAATCTCTTACAAACCGTCCCGACCTCTGGGGTCACTACGGCATTGCAAGAGAATTTGCCGCACTTGCAGGCAGAGAGCTTAAGCCGCTTGATGTTGACAATTTAAAGGCATATGAGGAGCTCAAAAAGGTTGATATGAAGATTGAGGACGACCTCTGTCAGCGCTACAGCTGTTTGCAGGTTGAGAATATCAAGAGAAACGTAAGCCCCGTAAATATGAGAATAAGGCTCTTCTACTGCGGTATGAGAGGAATCAATTTCCTTGCCGACCTGACAAACTACCTTATGCTCGAAATGGGACAGCCTATGCACGCATTTGACTCACGCAAGGTTGAAAAAATCAGAATCAAGCGTTTTGACAAGCCGTTTACTTTCCGCACCCTCGACGGTGTTGACCGCAACATTGACGAGAACACGCTGATGATTTGCAACGACAACACTCCCGTTGCAATCGCAGGTATTATGGGCGGTCTTGATTCTGAAATCGTTGACGATACCACAACTCTTACGCTCGAATCGGCTACATTCAACGCTGTTTCAATCCGTAAATCTACCGTTCGCCTTGCTCACCGCACAGACGCTTCAATGCGTTACGAAAAGTGCCTTGACCCCGAAATGACTGACGTTGCAATCGCAAGATTTTTATATCTTCTCAAAAAGTACGACAGCGGCGTTAAGGTTGTATCAGCTCTTACCGACGAGTACGCTTTCCATTATGATACTGTTACTCTCGACTTTGACAAAAAGTTCGTTGACCGCTACACGGGAATTGAAATTGACAACGACACAATTGTTAAAACTCTCACAAGCCTTGGTTTTAAGGTAACGCTTGACAACGACAATTTCTCGGTTGTTGTTCCGTCGTGGAGAGCCACAAAGGACGTTACGCTCAAGGCTGACATCATAGAGGAAATCACGAGAATTTACGGCTACGATAATTTTGAAATCAACACAACACGCTCTCCCCTCTACCCAGTCAGAGTTGACGCTGTTAAGAGCAACGAGGACAAAATCAAGGACATTCTTGTAAAGAAATATAATCTTCACGAGCTTCATTCATACGTCTGGGCGTACAACGACGAGCTGAAAGCTCTTAATATTCCTGTAGAGAATAATATCAAGCTTGCAAACGCAACAAACCCCAACATTGAAACAATCAGAAATTCGATTATTCCCACACAGCTTTGTCAGGTTAAGACAAACGCATCCTACGCTCCCGACTTCGGTATCTTCGAAATCGGACGTGTTGTAAACAGCGTTGACGAAAACAACCTCTGCGTTGAAAGCAAAAAGCTTGCAGTTACGCTTTTCAGCAAGACAAAGGACGTTAAGACGCTCTACTTTGAGTTGAGAGATATGCTCGCAGTCATCACAAGTGACCTCAAGCACGAAATGCTTTCATTCAAAAGGGCAGAGCCAAAGCACAGCTATGAGCACCCCGTAAACCTCAACACTGTTATGATTGGCGACACAGAAATCGGAACAATCGGAATTGTTCACCCAACTGTCAGCAAGAAGATTGACAAAAAAGCAAGCATTGTATTTGCCGAGATTGATATGAGCGAGTTCACCGAGGCTGAAAATGCGGCTATCGTTTACGAAGAACCGTCAAAGTTCCCGCCGATTGATTACGACATAAGCCTTGAAATACCGAGCGGTGTATTCTACTCCGACCTTGCAGAGAGCTGGAAAAACGAGGGCGGCGCAATTCTTAAGAATACAAAGATTGTTGACACCTATGACACAGAAACAGTTCACAGCATAACCGTAAGATTTGAGTTCTCCTCAAGCGAGAGAACACTCTCCTCAAACGAGGTTCAGGAGATTATCGACAAGGTTATTGCAAATCTTGAAAATCTCGGAGTAAAGTTGAGAAACGCTGTTTAATACAATTTAAAAACAACAAACAAGGGACGGTAAAACGCCCCTTGTTCTTTTTCCAAAAATAAAACTGTACTTTATTTTCTTTTTATTAAAAATGCTTGAAATTTGTTTTGGAATATATTATAATAGATGAATAGGAGGTGTTTCAGTATGTTGGATAAGACAATGATTTTTTCACTCGGCGAGGAAAAGGATGACCAGATTAAGGCAAGCCTTACTATCGTTTATGACGCACTCAGGCAGAAGGGTTACAATCCGATAAACCAGATTGTAGGCTATATTCTGAGCGAGGACCCTACTTATATTACAACGTATAACAATGCTCGTAATATTATAAGCAAAATCGACCGTGACGACTTACTTGAAGCACTGGTGAAGTCATACCTCAATGTTTAAGAAAGGATGATGCCTTGTGGCAGATACCAAGAAACAGGCACAGGAATTCCCTACCTACAAGGGCAGACCGCTTGTGCGCTGCGGAGATGAGATTTACTACGGCAATATGGAAGAGCCGTATGTTATAAGGATGCAGATTAAGACAAAAAAAGAAGTTGACGGCAAAGAGCTTCCCGATAAGGTAACGGTTCAGTTGATGGCTACAGACCCCTATCTTTCACCCAGAAAGCAGCTTGTTAAGTCGAGTGAGAAAAAAGGTATGTTCCTTGCAATGGATATTGCAGACATCTGGCTTGAAAGAGCGCTTGCAAACAAAATCTGATTATCCTGATATACTCAAAAAGCACATTAAAAAACTGACTTCGGAATTTCGAAGTCAGTTTTTGTTTTTTACATAATAATTTTTGATAAACAGGAATTTACTTTGTCAACATTTCGATTGCTTCTTCCTTGGTGGAAACAAAAAACACACTCTTGCCCTTGTTGCTCTCATAGATAAAATCCTTGAGTGGTTTACTGGTATAGCGAGAGTAATCGCCATAAATAGCTATACGACCGCCATAGTTTGTATATTTTTGCAGTATCTCTCCTGCAAGCCCTGTGCTAAGAATAAAGAAATCCTCAACAACTAACTTTTTATCAATTACGATATTCTTTGTGCCTGCATCATACTTTGCAGTCATAAGCACATCAAGTGCAGACTGTGCATCTGTAAATACCTTTTCATCGCTGTTAATAACAGCACACATTATGTTGTTTTTCTCAACTGTCTGAATTGTCATTTGTCTTACCTCGTCAAATTCAAGTTTAATTTAAATCAATAACAAGCTTTTCTGCTTTGTGTATTCATCATACAACGTTTCGGAAATTGACATTTTTCGGATTATATTCTTAACTGTGATGTCAAGTCCCGTATTTTCACTGTAATCGGCAGGATAAATATAGTCCACCCTGCCCTTTTTCAGCAAATCCTCAACCTTACTGTCCTTATTCTGATAAACAGCTATCGAGTAACCGCCATATGCCTTCATCATCTTCATACAAGGAACATCCGAAAGTCCGTCGCCTATGTAAATCATATTGCAAAACGGCACTCGCTTGCTGTCGTCGGGCATTGAGCGGTTGAGGTCATTATCGTTCGCAACGTCAAGCACACCCTTGTTGATTCTGTAGACAAACTGCGTTTTATTTGTGTAGTTTACGTCGGTTTTAGGCCACACGCCATTGCCGTTCTCGTCATACAGAAACTCGCAGGCAAAGATACTCTTAAAGCATTTACTTATCGGCGTGCCTTCGATAATTTCTTTCATTCCCGATGAAATAACATAATGCTCAATCTGCATACCGTTAGCTATGCCAAATTCGGTGATGCGATCAAACCAGCCCTCAACACCTTTGAAAAGCTCAACGTTCTTACCCATATCAACAAGGTTCTGACGCAAAAGCGGAATGTTTTTGTCCTTCGAAGTTTTGACCATTGCATACATATAGGCAAGAATCGAATCCATATGCTCACGCTGTCCGAGTGAGTTTGAATACTGCCAGAACTCGCTCTCGGTCATTCCAAGACTCGGAATAAAGCTGTAATCCTGCATATCCTTGGTACACAGCGTTCGGTCAAAGTCATACATAATCGCAACAATAGGTAAATCGCTCATTGACAAACACTCCTGAAACTGCAAATAATTGTATTATTTTATTACTCGGCTGATGTTGTGCCTGCACTCTGCGAGGTCGTCTGCGTTTCCTGCGGTGAGTATGTTGTAATGTCAATAGACTTGATAACCACGTTTTCAACAGGCTTGTCGTCATCATCGACCTTGACTACAGCAATCTTGTCAACAACATCCATTCCGTCAATTATCTGTGCAAAAACAGTATGGCCTCTGTCAACTGCGTTGTATGCACCGTCAAGATACGGATTTCCTCCGTTTACTTCATAAAGCGATTGAACTTCCTCGGGCACTATATCAGTATCATAACAATTGTTTCCGTTTTTCTGAATAAACGCAGAAAGAAGGTTTGAATCCTTATAGTTTGCAAGCTGGGTTTTAACGGTTTGCCACATCTTTTCAAACCTTGCCCATCCGCCGTTGTTTTTGTACGCCTCGGCACTCGTCTGGTTTATAAAAAACTGACTGCCGTTTGTATCCTGTGCAGAATTCGCCATTGAAACGGCTCCTCTTACATTAAACAGCTTGTCGCAGAACTCATCTTCAAACTCCGAACCGTAGGAGCTTGTTCCGTTGGGAGCGTTTTCGTCATTTCCGCAATGACCGCCCTGCACGATAAAGTCCCTTACAACCCTGTGAAAAGTTGTGTTGTTATACTTTCCTTCTTTTGCGAGGTTAATGAAATTCGTGACAGTCTTGGGAGCCTGTTCAGGGAAAAATCTCATTGTAAAATCGCCAAGCGTTGTATGAACTACTGCAATGGTATCGCCCTCGTTCGGCATTTCGAGCTGAAAGCCAACCGGATTTTCAGTATCATGGAGAATGTTCGGTTCAATTCCAATTGTGGAAGCGTCAATTCCAAGACTTTCGAGCACACCTACTGCCGTTGCTTCATCAGCAGTGCTTGCAGGCACCGGTGAGGTTGTTGCAACTTCATCAGAGGTTGCAGACTGTGTTTTTCCGTTTTCACATCCTGAAAACGAAATAGCCGCAGAAATGCAAATCAAAGCGCATAAAGCAACGCTTGAAAGCCTTCTTAACTTATTCGTATTCATATTCTGTTTCCTTTCCGGATTTATTCTAAAACACACAAGTTTATTTTAACATATATGCTGAAAAATTGCAAGTTTACGCAAATTTTGCAAGGTTTGTGTGGTATTTTGATTACAAAGTAATAAGTTACTCCGTTTTTTCATATGTTTATTTGTAACCAAATATTACGGAGGTTTTAAAATGTCAGAATATTTACCCGAGGGAAAACTCATTTCCGAACAGGAGAACATAAATATTATTCATTCGCCGCAGCTTCTTTATGAAGCTATGTGCGACAGAAAAATACTTGAGGCAAAAGCTTTTATGTGCGATTCAGACCACAACCTTATTGTCAATCTCGGCTCTATGAAAGGAATCATTCCTCGAGAGGACGGAGCACTCGGCATACGAGAGGGTACAGTGCGTGACATTGCGGTTATTTCACGTGTTAATCGTCCTGTTTGCTTTATCGTAAAAGGCTTTGATACTGACGAGTACGGCAAAAAATGTGCAATACTTTCAAGAGAAGCGGCACAAAAGCAATGCCTTGACAACTATATTTCAAAGCTGGTCTGCGGAGATGTTATAGGCGCAAGAATAACTCACCTTGAAAATTTCGGTGCGTTTGCAGACATTGGTTGCGGAATTGTTGCGCTTATGCCGATTGACACAATTTCCGTTTCACGCATTGAACATCCGAGGGAACGCTTTACCGTAGGTATGGATATAAAGGCTATAATCAAGTCTATTGAAAACGGACGAATCAGTCTAAGTCACAAGGAGCTTCTCGGCACTTGGGAAGAAAACGCCGCAAACTTCTCCCCCGGTGAAACTGTTTCGGGAATTGTGAGGAGCGTTGAAAACTACGGCGCATTCGTTGAGCTTTCTCCTAATCTTGCCGGTCTGGCAGAATGTAAAGAGGGCGTAAAAGCAGGGCAGCAGGCGAGCGTGTACATAAAAAGTATTATTCCCGAAAAAATGAAAATTAAGCTGATTATTATAGATACATTTGACTACAAGTACAATCCGCAAAAGCCACAGTATTATTTTTCAGAAAATCACATTGACAGGTTCATTTATTCGCCGGACAACTGCACAAAACGAGTAGAAACCGTTTTTTAAGACAGACAAGACTACTCCGATTAGTTGACAGAAAATTACTCCGATGATATGATAATAATATATTATTTATTGAGGAGTAAAATATGGAATTAACTGAAATTCTTTTAATCATTTTGTGCACTTCTGTGTTGATTATCAGCATTATAGGCATTATTGTAATTCTTAAAAAAAGCAATGGAGGCACACAGGCGAGCACAGACGAAATCACAAATATAGTCCGAAATGAAATCGGCAGTCAAATGAGCACGCAACGTCAGGAGCTTTCCACACAGATACAAAGCACCGTTAAGAATATGGGCGATATGATTTCAGGAAATCAGACTGAAAAGATGTCACAGCTTGAGGAGAGAATCAAAACGTTTTCTCTTGAAAATGAACAAAAGCTTGAAAACATCAGGCATTCTGTAGAGAAAAGGCTTGAATATCTGCAAAATGATAACAACCGTCAGCTTGAAAAGATGAGAGAAACTGTTGACGAAAAGCTGCAAAAAACGCTTGAGGAAAAGATGAATAAGTCATTTTCACTTGTCAACGAGCGTCTTGAGCAGGTGTATAAGGGACTCGGCGAAATGCAGAACCTCGCTGTCGGCGTCGGTGATTTGAAAAAAGTTCTGTCAAACGTCAAGACAAGAGGTATTCTCGGTGAAATTCAACTTAAAAGCATTTTGTCCGAAATACTTTCACCCGAACAGTATGAGGAAAACATTGCCACAAAGAAAGGCTCGAAAAATGTTGTTGAATTTGCAATCAAACTACCGGCAGACAATGACAGCGTTGTCTATTTGCCTATTGACTCTAAATTTCCGGGAGATACTTATGCAAACCTGCGTGACGCTATTGAAAAAGGCGATAAAGACGAAATAGACGCAACTGCGAAAGTTCTTGTTGCGACAATCAAAAGCGAAGCAAAAGATATTCACGACAAGTACATTGACCCGCCTAACACAACTGAATTTGCAATTATGTTTTTACCCTTTGAAGGACTTTACAGCGAGGTTGTCAACCGTGGTCTGGTTGAAGTATTACAGCGTGATTACAAGGTAAATATTGCAGGACCAAGCACAATGGCGGCTCTGCTCAATTCTCTGCAAATGGGATTTAAAACACTTGCCGTTCAGAAACGCAGTGCAGAGGTCTGGGAAGTTTTAGGCGGAGTAAAGCAGGAGTTTGATAAGTTCAATGATGTACTTGTTCAGACCCAGCAACGTCTTGACCAGGCAAACAAGGAGCTTGATAAGCTTGTCGGTGTAAGGACAAGGCAAATTCAGCGTAAGCTTAAAAATATTCAGTCGCCGACAAATTCAATCAGTGATTTTTCAGAATCAAAAGAATAGCATAAATAAAAACTTATAGGCGAGCAATGTGACTTTTGCTCACCTATTTTCTTGTTATTTTTATATTTTATTGTGATTTCAACTTTATTAGACTCCTACTTTAGGCATATTTATTGAGATATACTATAATCTAATGTAGAATGCGTAATTCGGAATGCGGAATTTAATGGTCGCTTCGCTCCGAATTTATAATAGTGTGTGTTGTTTGGATAAGTTTATTTGCTGAACAAATTTTGATATATTGGTGACGTTTTGTTTTTTCAGTGTAG
>DKWR01000059.1 GCA_002491825.1 Ruminococcaceae bacterium UBA7147 | reverse complement strand
GCCGAGGCACTCGGCTAAATTATCGTTCATCTCACAAACGATAAATTAAAATAAACAATTTTTCTTTTGGCATAATTTGTTGAAATTTGATTATTTTTATGATAAAATGAGTTTCTAATACAAAATTGACAATATTCCGTATCGTTTTTTGTTAAACAATACAAATATAAAAATTTTTGAAAATATTTTAAACCTTTTTTCGACTTTTACGGTCTGTATTAGTGAAAGGGTAAAACTTATAAACTTATTTTGAAAAGGGGATTTTAATGGCTATCAGCGAACAGGAAATAATGCTTGTGCGTGCCGTTCAGAACAAAGACCAAAAAAGCTTTGAGGAATTGTACACAAAGTATTACAAAAAAATCTATGCAATTGCATTTGCAACAACAAAAAACGTGCCCGACGCCGAGGACATACTTCAGATTACATTCTCAAAGGTGTGGCAGAGTATTTCTTCGCTTGAGGATCCGTCGGCGTTCAACACGTGGGTGCAGAAAACCGCAATCAACGAAAGCAACAATTTACTGAACAAAAGGAAGCCCTCGGTTTCAATTGACGACGAAGAAGACGAGTCGCCCGTCACAGAGCTTGAATCCGACCTTATGCTGCCCGAGGTTTACGCCGAACAGGAGGATCTGAGCGCACGGCTCAGGAAAATCATATACGAATTAAGCGACGTACAACGGCAGACAGTAATGCTTTTTTACTTTGACAACCTCACAATTTCTGAAATTGCACAGATTATGGATTGCACTGAAAGCACGGTAAAATCGAGGCTGTATCTTGCACGCAAAGCTATCCGCACAGAAATTGAGGAGCAGGAGCGCAAGACCGGCACAAAGTTCTTTGGCATTGTCGGAATCCCCGTTCTGCCGTTTGCAAAGATTTTTGTCGGACAGGTTGAACAATCCTTGATTTCGGAAAGCACAGCCGCAGTCATTTACGCAAAAATAAATTCGGCTGTATTGTCAGCTGCTTCAACTGCCGCATCAACAGCTTCCGAAACAGCAAAATCAGTCGGAGCAACGGCGGCGAAGAAAGGCATTTCGACCACCGCAAAGGCAATAATCGGCATCATATCAGGCACTGCAGTAATCGGCGGAATTGCAGGAACACTGATAGGCGTAAGCATTTCGGGCAAATCCGATTCCAATGTTACCGCCACAACAGCCGCAGCAGCAGAAGCAACAGTCGAAAATACAACAGAGGTTCAGACAACCGAGCCGTCAACAGCTCCCGAATACCTTGACGCATACAAAGCCTACAAAAGCGTGCTTGAAAATGACGAAACGTCTATCAGGAATTTCACGTGGCAGCTCGGAGAAGGAAACGAATCAAGACCTGTCGTATTCTGCGACATATTCGGCGATGAAACCCCCGAAATGATTTATACAAATGTATATCAAATGAGTTCATTTTCTATTAATCAGGGTTACACAAAGCTTAATATATATACTTACGAAGACGGAAATGCAAAGTGTATTTTTACCAGCAATAATAACTTCTGGGATCAGAACGACGCAGGAGCAGGCGTAAGCACATTTCTGTTTCAGGTAGAGGGTGAAAAAACGCTTTACGCTTTTCACAAAGGTGCAGACCAGTATGCAACCAAAGCCTACTACCAATTCAAAGAAAAAAACGGCAGTCTGAAAGCAGAAGAGTATAAAGACGCAACCTTTAACCTTGCCGAAAACGTTTCGGACATTCTGATGATGTCGGAGGGGATGCCCGAAAGTCAGGGAATCGACACAACCGTTCATAAAAACAAGGCTATGACCTATGATGAGGCGATTGCTTTTCTTAACGGCAAAACAGGCGACAATATCACTTCTACAGAAGCTGAAATCTTCAAAGCAAAGAGAAAGGTATTTGAAGCATATTCCGACGTAATACAGGATAGCGTAATAAATCATGAAATGTACTCACGACCTGGATCATATTTTCTCTATGACGTTGATAAGGACGACATACCCGAACTGTTCATTGTAATCGGCACAGGTCTACAGCAACGATATGAGATGTACACCTTTAAGAACGGCGATGACAAAGCAACGTTTGTAAAAGAAATAACAGCCGCCGACAGCGGTCCGAACGTTGATAAAAACGGAAACCTGTATATCATAGGAGGAAGAAGCGGATATTACGGAGGAGTCTGCGTAAAACTTGACGGCTATGAGTATTCTTACGAAAAATATAATTCCGACTCTGACATTAAGCCTAAAGCTTTAGAATGCTCCGACATAAGCAACCTCACAAAATTACAGAACGAGGTTCTTGATTAATCAGTCACAATAAAATTAAAATATATACAATTTTAAGGAGGACAATTATGTATTGTAAAAAATGTGGTCTTAAAAACGATGAAAATTCAAAATTCTGTCAGGCTTGCGGCACTCCGCTGGAGTTGCCCGTTCAGAGTGTAAACAGTCAGCCTGTACAGGCACCTCAACAGCAAGCTTACTCTCAACAGCCGACTTATTCACAACCGAATTACTCACAGCCGCCTGTTTACAATAACAATCAGCACGGTGCTGTCAGCGGCGTTTCCAAATCACCAACCGACAAAAAACTTATGGCAACGCTCTTTTCATCATTTGCACTTTGCATTCTCGGAATTATAATGCCGTTCTTAACGTGGATAGATATTCCTTCGCTGAAAAGCAGCTTTATTCAGGGTGCTTTTGAATTGTTCGGAGGACAGGGCAGTATTTCAAGCTTTTCAATTTTTTCCTACGGTTCATTTGTAAGCAAATACGGCAGAAACGAAGATATTATTCTTTCAAATATTTTTCTGTCTATAGTTGTTATAGCAATGCTGTTCTACGTTACTTACATAATTCTCGGCTTGTTGAAAAGACGCTGCTGCACAGCATTCTCACTGACAGGCTCAATAATTATGCTGCTTATGTCAGTGCTTTACACCTTTGTATTTGTGGTCGGTTCTTCTTCGTCATACATCAAGATAAACCTGACTGTTGTTCCCTGGCTTGCTATTCTGTTTGCAATCGCCAACATCATTGTTACCATTGTAGTTATGGTGACTAAAAGAAAGCCCGACTCAAGATATTTTAAGTGATAAAAACGTTGAAACTAATTTAAAATTTTAAAGGAAGTGCTTTATAATGAAAAAAATCAAAGCTTTATTACTCGCAGGAATTATTGCGACGTCGTGCTTTGCAGGCACAATTTCAACCTCGGCGGCAACAAAGGCAGACGACACGGCGTATATTTATGTAACAGACGTTGAATCAGAACATTCTACTGACTATCCTACACCCGAAACCCCTTCGGCTCCTGCACTCACGGCAAAGGTTGGCGACATTATTGAAGTTACGGTAACCGCTACGCCCACAACAGACATTGTGAAATTCGCAGGCTTCTGGATGGAAACCCATTTTGGTCAGTCTGCACCAGAGATGCACGAAGACACTATTGATGACAAAACACTCGCATTTACCGGCGCATATTATGACGGTGGGTTGCTTGCAATACCGGCAATGCAGGACGGAATTTCTGTTATAACCAATCCCGAGCCGTTCGAAACATCCTCTGATAACAGTTTTTATGTATATACGGCTTCAAGTGCTTACAATAACTTTGATTACAGTAAAGCAAAAACAATGTACAAATTCACCCTTGAGGTTAAAAAACCGGGTAAAACATTTATAAACACAACAAAACACGAGGTCATATTATTTAACGAAAACGGCAGAGCTGTTTCAAACACAGAATTGCTTGATACCAAAACTTCCGTAGCTGTTGTCGGTCATATTGACAAACCCGAATTAACAGGCGACGTTGACGGCAACGGAGTATTGACAGTCAGCGACGCAACGCTGATTCAGAAGTACAGCGCAAGCATCACCGAATTTACATCAGAACAGAAAAAGCTTGCAGATGTAAACGGCGACGGCGCAGTAAATGTTCTTGACTCAACGGCACTTCAGAAATTAATTTTAAAAACCTGAATTAAAATCAGCGCACCGTATCCGCTTTCGGGCAGATACGGTGCTTTTTTATGCAGTTATCCGTTTTGGTAAGGTAACTATGTTAATTCGGAATGCTGAATGCGGAATTAATGGTCGCTAC